>JAISXF010000073.1 GCA_031270845.1 Prevotellaceae bacterium | reverse complement strand
AGCACAGCACAGCACAGCACAGCACAGCACAGCACAGCACAGCACAGCACAGCACAGCACAGCACAGCACAGCACAGCACAGCACAGCACAGCACAGCACAGCACAGCACAGCCTAATTATTTCCCAAATACAAAATCCTCGGTTTTTTTGTCCCTGCACCGTGCAGGACGAAAAAATCCGAGGATTTTCTGTTCCCGCAACTCGCGGGACGAAAAAACCGTGGTTTTTCTTTCCCTCGACAGTCGAGGACGAAAAAAACCGAGGTTTTTCTTTCCCTCGAACGTCGAGGACGAAAAAACCAGTTTTTTCTTTCCCATGTCTATAATAATGTCACCGCTTCGCGGTTCTATTGTCTCAAAGTCTCAAAGTCTAAAAGTCTCAACCAAAAATAACAGTTCATCCTATTTAATATTTTAATTTAATTTACATTTTTATGAATCAATTTAAGACAACAGTTTATTTTCTTGTTCTTGTGTGTTTGTCGGTGCTGCCGGTGGCGGCGTGGGGGCAAACAAGTATTACGGGATCGGTTACGGACAGGTACGGGGCGCCGCTGACGGGCGCAAGTATTGTCGTGAAGGGTTCCGGGAAGGCGACTGCGGCTGACCTCGACGGGCGGTTTACACTGCACGGCGTCGAAGTCGGCGAGACGCTGGTTGTGTCGTTCGTCGGGTACGCGACGGCGGAAGTCGTCGTAAGCAGCGAGGCGAATTATGCCGTAGCGCTGGACGAAGCGGCGGCGGCATTGGACGAAGTGGTGGTAACGGCGCTCGGTATTAAACGGGCGAAAAAGGCGCTCACCTATAACGTGCAGGAAATACCGTCGCTGGAGATTACAAAGGTCAGGAGCGCAAGTTTTGTGAACTCTCTGGCGGGTAAAGTCGCGGGGGTCGATATTGCGAGCAGCGCGTCGGGCGTCGGCGGTTCGACGCGGGTGGTGATGCGGGGCGTGAAGTCGCTTTTCGGCAATAACAATGCGTTGTATGTAATCGACGGGATGCCGCTGCCGGAACTGCGGACGGCACAGCCGGAGAGCTTTTATGAAATACCCGACGGAGGCGATGGCGACGGGATTTCGGCCATCAACCCCGACGACATTGCCGGCATTACCGTCCTCACCGGCGCCGCCGCCGCTGCGCTGTACGGTAATATGGGCGCCAACGGCGTTATCCTTATCACCACCAAGCGCGGCGAGGCCGGCCGGACGCGGGTGGCGTATTCCAACAATACGACCTTCGCCTCGCCGTTGATGATGCCGAAGTTCCAGACCACATACGGGTCGGAAACGGGAAGTTTCAGCAGCTGGGGAGATAAGATGGAGTCGCCCTCGTCGTACAATCCGGAGGATTTTTTCCAGACAGGCTATACGACGGTGAACTCGGTGTCGGTGTCGGGCGGTTCGGAGTGGAACCGGACGTTTGTGTCGGTATCGTCGCTCAATGCGCGGGGTATTGTGCCGAATAACGAGTATAACCGGTATAATTTTACGGCACGCAATGCCTCGTCGCTGCTGCGGCAGGGCGATGCGGATGTGCTGACGCTGGACTTGAACTTCTCTTATATCAAACAGAACGACCAGAACATGCGGAGCCAGGGGCGGTATTATAACCCGCTGCTGCCGGTGTACCTCTTCCCGCCGTCGGACGATATTACGAAGTATCAGATGTACGAAACATATAATATGGAACGGGGCTTCCGGACGCAGAACTGGCACTACGGCGACCTTGGGCTCAATGCCCAGAACCCGTACTGGATAGTGAACCGGAATATGTTTAACAGCGACCGCGACCGGTTTATGCTCGGTGCGGCGCTCAAATACACGGTAACCGGCTGGCTCGATATTACAGGCCGGGCGCAGTACGACCGCTCGGCGCTGCATTATACAAGGAAAATCTATGCCTCGTCATCGACCCTGTTTGCATCGGACTTTGGGAATTACCTGGAGGCGAAAAGCGATGACGCGCACTTCTACGGCGACGTGATGGCAAAGGTTGACCGCCGCTGGGGCGATTTTTCGCTGACCGCTTACGCCGGCGCCAGTATTGTCGATAACCGGTCGGACATGTCGGGCTTTGAGGGGCATTTGATGAACGTGGCCAACTGGTTCCATGCCCTCAATACCGACCGGAACAATCACGGTTTTATGAACCAGGAAATCGCCCACGACCAGACACAGTCCGTTTTTGCCACCTCGCAGCTCGGCTACCGGAGCATTTACCTCGACCTCTCGGCACGGAACGACTGGGCATCGACGTTTGCAGGCACCAACACCGGGTCGTTCTTCTATCCTTCCGTCGGGCTTTCGGCGGTGGTTACCGATATGGTGAAGATTGCGCCCGCCATCCTCTCGTTCCTCAAGCTGCGGGCGACGTACAGCGAAGTAGGCTCGCCGCCGCTGCGGTATATCACCTTCCGGCAGTATGAAAAAGAGAAGGAAGGCGGCAGTCCGCTGCCCGAAACCTTCGGCGTAAAACCGGCTTCCACCCTCGAACCCGAGCGGACAAAGGCCGTCGAGCTCGGCGCCAATGTCATTCTCTTTAAAGATAAGATTACGCTCGATGTTACCTATTATAATACGAACACGTACAACCAGCTGTTCCTGCGTGAGCTGTCGCCGACGGTATCGGGCTTCCGCGCCGAGTATGTCAATGCCGGCAAGGTGAACAACTACGGCGTCGAGCTTTCGGCGGCGTTCAAGCAGCGGCTGGGGCCGGTTGATTGGCGGCTGGGGCTGACTTATTCATTTAATAAAAATGAAATTAAAGAGCTCCTGCCCGACGCCGACGAGGTGGATATTATGACCGTCGGCACCTACAAGTCGCGCTTGGTGAAGGGCGGCTCGGTGGGCGATATTTACAGCAACGGCCTGCGTACCGACCATGAAGGGAATATTTTTGTCGATGCTACTCAGGGAACCGTCGCGCCCGATTATGAAAAATGGTACAAGCTCGGCAACACCGAGCCGAAGTACAATCTGGGCGTGAGCAACAGTTTCCAGTGGAACGGCATCAGTCTCGACTTTTTAATCACGGCGCGTGTGGGGGGCGTAGGGACCTCGGCCACGCAGGCGCTGATGGACCAGTTCGGCGTCTCGCAGGCTACGGCCGATGCCCGCGATGCGGGAGGCGTACCGGTGAACTACGGCGAGGTAACCCCCGTGAACTGGTACGCGGCAATCGCCGGCGGCAATACCGGCCTGCTGGCGTACTATACTTACAGCACCACCACCGTCCGGCTCAAACAGGCGAGCATCAGCTACACCCTGCCTGCGTCGCTGTTTAAAGACAAGCTCGACGTAACGCTGTCGCTTATCGGGCAAAACCTGATTATGTTCTACTGCAAGGCGCCCTTCGACCCCGAACAGACAGGCGCCACAGGCACCTATTTCCAGGGATTCGACTACTTCATGCCGCCCAGCACGCGCAATATAGGATTCGGTATTAACGTAACATTTTAAATAAACAACAATATGAAAAGAATAAAACAATACATTACCCTTGCCTTGACAGGAGGATGTCTGGCGTTGGCCGGCATAAGCGTTTCGTGTACCGGGGCGTTCGACGAAATCAATACCAACCCCAACACCGTCTCCTATGGGATGATGCTCCGCGACAACCTGATTACCGGAGCGGCCATCGGACAGATGGAAAACTACTGCGTAACCACCGACGCCAACCAGTACCAGCGCATGTTCAACCTCGCGGGAGACATCTACGCCGGCTACTTCGGCGGCACCAATACGTGGGAAAACAACTACAACGGCGTACAGTACGTCCTGCTGCCGGCGTGGTACAACGTCGGCTTTGAAGTCGCCTATGAGAAGATTATGGCCGGCTGGCGTATTATTGACCTCGTAAAGGAAGACGAGCCGGAAGCATTCGCGCTGGCGCAAATACTGAAGGTTTTCGGGATGCACAAGGTAACCGACATGTACGGCCCGATACCCTATTCCCGCTTCGGGCAGGTGGAACCCGTGCCCTACGACGCGCAGGAAGACATCTACGACCGCTTCTTTACCGAACTCACCGATGCCGTCGATGTCCTCTCCGAATTTGTCCGGCTATATCCGGGCGCCGCGCCGCTGAAAAACTATGACGCCATCTATCAGGGCGACTACAGCCGCTGGATCCGCTTTGCCAACACCCTCAAGCTCCGGCTCGCGATGCGTATCGTATATGCCGACCCGGCCAAGGCGCAGCAGTACGCCGAAGCCGCCGCCAACCATCCGGGAGGGCTTCTCGAAGCCAATGCCGACAATGCCTTCTATCCTGTATCCCAGCGCAACCCGCTGAACGAAATATGGGATGCCTATCTCGATACCCGCATGGGAGGCACCATTGCCTGCTACCTGAACGGCTTCGGAGACCCCCGTCGTGAAAAATACTTCTCCCTCCCCGCCGGCACTACTACCTGGAACGGCGTACGCGGCGGCACCACCTACAGCGCCAACAACCTGAACAACTACCGCAACCGCGCCGCCCTGCCCAAGGTCGGGCCCAACGACCCGATGCAATGGCTTGTCGCTGCCGAATCGCACTTCCTGCGTGCCGAAGGCGCCCTGCGCGGATGGAACATGGGCGGTGCGCCGAAGGCCTTCTACGAAGAGGGCATCCGCACGTCGTTCGACCAGCACGGCCTTGCGGCCAATTATGCCGCCTATGTCGCCAATACCACCGCCGTGCCCGCCAACCTCTCGCCGGCCATCGTAACGGGCGACGCGTACACCTTCAACCCGCCGAACACCATTACCATCGGCTGGGATGACGCCGACGGCATCGACCGGCAGTTAGAACGCATCATCACGCAGAAATATTTAGCCCTGTTCCCCGACGGACAGGAAGCCTGGAGCGAATTTCGCCGGACAGGATACCCCCGCGTGATACCCAACCGTATAAACCGATCGCCGGCCAATACCATCAACACCGACGTGCAAATCCGGCGCCTCGCATTCCCTACCACCGAATACGACAGGAACGCGGAAGAGGTGCGGAAAGCCGTCGAAATGATTGGCGGCGCCGACCACGGCGGAATTAAACTCTGGTGGGATAAACGGAATTAAAAATCAATCATCAATTATAAAGCATAAACAATATGAATCGGAAATTAAAAACAATCATTGCCTGTTGCACCGTCATGGCCGCCGGATTTTTTGCCGCCTGTGACGTGGAACCCGAGCCGCTCGAAATCCAAACGAGCCTTCAGAAAATCGACAAGGGAGAAGCCTATTACGCCAACCTGCGGGCATGGAAAGCCACCCGCCCCGAACTTGGGTTCGGGTGGTTCTCCGGCCGCACCGGCAAAGCGTCCCTGCAGGGAAGTATGCGCAATATCCCCGACAGTATCGGTATCATCTCTATCTGGGGCGGCTTCAGCCCCGACACCGACCCCATTCAGGCCGAAGAGATGTACCACTACCAGACCGTCTGCGGGACTAAAATCCTGCGTACATATCTACTCGAAAGCCTGTTCCCCGTTGTCAAGGAGGAAGGAAAAACCGACCTCCAGCTCATGCAGGAACAGTGGGGCTGGGACGACGGCGCGCTCCGTCCTGCCGACCGCTATGTCGCCGTTACCGCGGCCCAGGAAGCCGCCATCCGTAAATTCGCGCGGTCGATTGCCGAACCCGTCGTCGCCGGAGGGTACGACGGCATGGACATCGACCACGAACCGAACGTGGGCGGAGGAACCAAACCCTACGTCCTGGGCGGATACTGGAACCGGATGCTCATCTTCTTCGACGAGATGAGCAAATACTTCGGCCCCAAATCCGGCACCGGACGCCTGCTCGCTATCGACGGAGAATACAGCGCCTACATCCTCCCCGAAATAGGCCCGATGCTCGACTACGTCATCTCGCAGGCGTACAACTGCAGCAGCTACTCGAACCTCGACAGCCGCATAAACACCCTCTACAATGCGTTCCCCGACATCCCGAAAAAGGAACTGGCGGCCAAGTTCATCGTCGCCGAAAACTTTGAAAGCTATGCCGGCAGCGGAGGCGTTACCCATACCACCCGCGACGGGCAGCGCGTCGAGTCGTCGATAGGGCTGGCGCTCTGGCAACCCGTAATCGATGACGAGCCCGTTCAGAAAGGAGGCGCCGGAACCTATCACATGGAATACGAGTACAATTTTTTCCAGGATTACAAATACATCCGCCAAATGATTAATATCATGGGGCAGCGAAACAATGAATAACGGATAAAAATGAAAAGATTAACAGTTAAAAACAGCAATACGATGAAAACAATTAAACCGACACTATTCTTATACAGTATCATTTTGGGTACGGCGGCGCTGCTGGCCTCCTGCACCGATGCCGTAGAGTTTGAAAACCGCGTCTATATGGCCGGCACCGAAGAGTCCGACACGCGGCAGCTGATAGTCGATGGGGTACCCTCCGAGATCGCCTTTATGGCCACGCTGGCCGACCTTACCGACGAGGCCATCGAAGTCGAAATCGCCACCGACAACCGCCTGGTCGAGGCTTACAACAGTAAGTACCACAAAAACTACAAGGCCATGCCCGAAGGCAGTTTCAATCTCTCGGCTACGAAGCTGCGTATCGAACCGCAGACCCTGCGCTCAACGCCCGCGAAGGTTGTCATCACCGACGACTCCCGGTTCGAAGAAGGCGCGCGGTATCTTATCCCCGTAACGATTACCAAAGTCAATGGCAGCGTGAAGCTCCTCGAAGCCTCGAAGACCGTCTATTTTACGATCCTCAAAACCATCGTAACCAAAGCCTGCGACCTGAAGGGTTCGCTGTATTTCCAGGTGGACTTCGCCAAATTCGGCGACGAAAGCCTCAAAGCCCTCGCCGGCGCCACTATGGAAACGCGCTTCTACTGCACCAACACGATGACCTCGAACCCCTACATCAGCTCTATCATGGGGTTAGAGGAAAACTGGCTGATACGCATGGGCGACGCCCGCAATATCCCCGATAACGCTATCCAGACCGCCGGCAGCGGCAGCAACGCCACCGCCCAGAACCCGATACCGCTCAAGGAATGGCATCATGTCGCCGCCGTGTTCGAGAACAATATCGTGAAACTTTATGTCGATGGCAACCTCGAAGCGCAGACCCCGCACCCGGGCAGCCACGAAAGCGGCGGTATGATGAACCTCACCTACGTCTATGGCGACCCCTCGTTCACCATCGGCCGGTCGGCGAATGCCAACGCCCGCCGCTGGAACGGCTATTTAAGCGAAATGCGTGTCTGGAAAAAAGCCCTCACCCGCGCCGAAATCGCCAATAACATGTGCTATGTCGATCCCGCCACGCCCGGCCTCGTCGCTTACTGGCGCTTCGACGGCTCTACGACCGAAGAAGACAGCAAGACCGTTATCCTCGACCATACCGGCAACGGGTACAACGCCGTCCCCTCCGCCACCATCCAGACAACAAACTGGGTCGAAGGAATCAAATGTCCGTAGAGACTTTTAGATTTTTAGACAATAGACTTTTAGACGTTGAGAACATAGACTTTGAGAACATAGACTTTTAGACAATAGACTTTGAGACAATAGACAAAAGACAAAAAAGGGGGCGAACCAATGTGTTCGCCCCTTTTCTTTGTCTGTTGTCTAAAAGTCTATGTTCTAAAAGTCTCAACGTCTATGTTCTCAACGTCTAAAACGCTCAACTAAAAAAAGCCATTTGGGAGAGCAATACCCATAGGGCATTGGAGCCTCGCAGCGTGCGAGAGAGCGGCTATGTATAGAAGCCGGTTCCCCGCAGCTTGCGAGAGAGCGGCTATGTATAGAAGCCGGTTCCCCGCAGCTTGCGAGAGAGCGGCTCCCTATGGGTGTCGGTTTTTTACAGTCTTCCGAAAACGGATTATTCTCAAATGCCGCTGTGCCGTGAGGCGTCAGACAGAAAGAGCGCTGTAATCTACTGTGCGTTAAAAAATTGCGGGGGGGGGGGTAGAATTAGCCATCAAAAAATGCGCGGCAACGGCGCCCTGAAAAGGGCGTTCCGAAGGGGATGATATATTATATTTGCTAATCATGGGTGCAAAGGTAGAAATAAAATTACGAATTACGAATTACGAATTACGGCTACGCAGGAAATTCGTAATTGAATCCGTCTTCAGTCTATGTTCTATTGTCTATGTTCTTCCGTAATTCATCCGGCGTAAGCCGTCTTCCGTCTATGTTCTATTGTCTATGTTCTTCCGTAATTCGTAATTCATCCGCCGCAGGCAACTCTTAACTCTTAGTTCTTAGTTCTTAACTCAATCCTTTACGCAGCGTACCGAAAAGCCGTATGATTTGTAGTTGCCGGTGTAGATCGTACCAATGGATACATCATGTACCCCGCTCTCATAGGACGTATGAAGGATATACCCGTCAGAACCGGACCACCAGCGACCGTAATTGCCTGTACGGCTAATCTGGCCGTTGTAAGTGTTCCACCTTCGTTCGCCCGACATGGGATAAAAAATAGAGGCAAGGGTGGTCGGATTAAAAAACAGCGTGCCGAAGTACGCGACATCTGTTTTATCTTTTTTAACAACGCCGAGGTTCGTCGCATCAGTCGTTATTCCGACAGTAATCTCATGCCGGTCGAAGAAGCCGTCGGCATAATAACCGAGGGCATGGCTGCCGCTTGGGGTCATTTCGTTGTTCGGAGTGTAGGTCGGTCGCCGGTAGCCGGCAGGGCATTCGTTGGCCGCAGCGCCGGTGTAGTTGTACCATCCGCTTATTTGTACGCCATGCCCCGCGTTCACCGGATGGTAAGCGCGCAGGGGCGAGCCGCCAAACTGGAAGAGGCTGCCGGCCTGCGAGGGATAGGCGGTAAATACAGCCTTCCCGCCGTAAGCCGACAGGTCGGTATGGTCGGTAACGGTCGAGCCGCCGGCGCCGTTGGCCGGGTCTTTGAGGTTATAGACGGTATAGCTCGCGCCCGTTGTATTGGCTATTGCCGCTGCGGCTTCTCCCTGCCGGATATAAATGAGGTGATATTTTGTGTTGTTATTATAATACAGCACCACTAAACCGTATCGGGGAGCCGTGCCGGGATTGGTTCCGGTGAGGCCGATACGGAAATAAATATAGTTGCCGGTCGCAGCCGCGAGGGTGCCCGACACGCTCGATGCACTGCCCGAAACCTGATACGTGGCGTCGTAGGTGTTCATGTCCTTCGG
>JAISXF010000069.1 GCA_031270845.1 Prevotellaceae bacterium | reverse complement strand
AAGCCGATGCTGCTTCAGCATTTCCAACCTGCAATGGATTGGTGGCGCAATCGCGAAGAAATCTCTCTTGACGGATTCGACAAAGCAAAACGTTATACGGCACAGGAACTTGCCGACGGCGGCTACAACCTCGACCTGTGCGGTTTTCCGCACGAGGAAGAAGAAATACTGCCGCCCGACGTGCTGATTCGGCAATACAAAGAACGCCGAGCAAGCCTGAATTCTAATATGGACAGGATATTGGCAGAGATTGAAACATTATTAAATTCTTGAAACTATGAAGAGTAGCGAATTGCAACCGACAAACAGCAGTTTTGTACTGTATCAGGATGATAACGGCGTAACCAATGTTAATGTGCGTTTTGACGGGAAAGATGTATGGTTGCCTCAACAACAAATTGCCATCTTGTTTGATACAACGCGGGAAAATGTCGTTCAGCATATCCGAAATATCTATCAAGAGGCTGAATTACAGGAGGAACGAACTTGTAAGAATTTCTTACAGGTTCAAATTGAAGGCAGTAGAAGAGTACAGCGTAACCTTCCAAATTATAGCCTTGATATGATTATCGCTGTCGGTTATCGTGTGAAATCGCAGGTGGCGACGCGCTTTCGGCAGTGGGCTACACAGCGTTTGCACGAGTATATCCAAAAAGGCTTCACGATGGACGACGAACGGCTGAAAGGTAACGGCAACCGCTATTTCCGCGAACTCTTGCAGCGCATTCGCGACATTCGCAGCAGCGAACGCAACCTTTATCAGCAGGTTACAGACATATACGCTACTGCTGTTGATTACGACCCGCGTGCCGACCTCACACGACAGTTTTTTGCCACCGTACAAAATAAAATGCACTTTGCAGCGCACCAACATACTGCCTCTGAAGTGATTTACAGTCGTGCAGATGCCGACAAGCCAATGCTTGGAATGACAAATTTTAAAGGAAACTACATCACACGCGACGACGTGAAAATAGCCAAAAATTATCTTTCCGAAAAAGAGTTGCAGGTGTTGAATTTGCTTGTTTCACAATATCTTGATTATGCCGAATTGCAGACGATTGAGCAAAATGCAATGACAATGCGGCAATGGATTGAGCAACTCGACAGGATTCTTTCGGCAGGTAATCGCCCTTTGTTGCAAAATACAGGAAATATCTCTCACGAACAGGCAGTTGAAAAGGCGACGCGCGAATTTGAAGAATACCGCCGCCGTGAAATGTTGCAATACGAAAGCGACTTCGACCGAGCAATAAGAGAATTGGCACAGAATAACGAAACAAAATCGGAATAACTATGACGGCACAAGAATTGCGAAAATCAATACTTCAACTTGCCATTCAGGGAAAATTGGTAAAGCAAAATCCCGACGACGAGCCTGCATCGGCGCTGATTGAACGAATCCGCGCCGAAAAGCAACGGCTTATCAAAGAGGGCAAAATCAAGAAAGACAAAACAGAATCTTTTATTTACAGAGGTGCCGACAATTCCTATTATGAGAAGATAGGGAACACGATACGCTGCATTGACGAGGAAATTCCGTTTGAAGTGCCGGAGGGGTGGGAATGGTGCAAGTTGGGAACTATTTCCGATGTTTATCGTGGAATAACATTTCCTTCAAATGTAAAATACAAAACTTACAGACAAGGATTAGTTTGTTGTGCTACAACAGGCTCTGTACAAAAGGAATATAATTCAAATGCTGATGTTTATGTTCCGATTCAATATGTAAAAAATGAAAAACAATGGCTGAAATACAATGATATTATTATGTCATCTGCTAATTCTCGTGAGTTAGTAGGAAAAACTTGTATGTGGAAACAAACAGAACAAAAAAGTTTCGGAGGTTTTCTTACTGTGATAAGGACAAAAGAAAATGTATTATCTGATTTTTTGTATTATGTATTGCAACAGTTGTGGGTAACAGGTGCATTTAATAAGAATTCTACTCAAACAACTAATATTGCGAATATCAACAACTCTATTTTGTCAGATTATCTTATCCCAATTCCACCTTTCAATGAGCAGAATGTAATAGTTGCTAAAATAACAAATTTTGAGCCATATATAAACCAATACGCACAAATAGAACAACAGGAAACGCAACTTCAAATTGAATTTCCCGACACCCTCAAAAAATCAATCCTTCAATCTGCTATACAGGGCAAGTTAGTCGCTCAAAATCCCGATGACGAGCCTGCCTCTGCGTCGCTTGAAAAAATCCGCAAAGAGAAAGAGCAACTTATCAAAGCAGGCAAACTCAAACGTGATAAAAACGAATCGTTTATCTACAAAGATGCTGCGGATAACTCTTATTATGAATCGCGCAATGGCAAAGTATTATGTATTGATGATGAAATTCCTTTTGAAATTCCCGATAATTGGGCGTGGTGCAGGTTATATTCTATCACAAATTATATTCAAAGAGGAAAATCGCCTATTTATTCTACAGTCCATAAATATCCGGTTATTGCACAAAAATGTATTCAATGGACAGGAATTTCATTAGAAAAAGCCTTATTTATTGAGCCTCTAACTATTTCCAAATATTTACCTGAAAGATTTATTCAAGAAGGCGATATTCTGATAAATTCAACAGGTACAGGAACACTTGGACGTATTGGTTATTTTACGAATGATGTAAAAGGGGAGTATGATACTATTGTCGCAGATTCTCACGTAACTGTAGTGCGGTGCAGTAATTTAATAAGTTCAAAATATATTTCATTGTTTTTTTGTTCGCCACTTGTTCAAAATGAAATTGAAAATAAAGCGGATGGCAGTACTAATCAAATTGAACTAAATACTGAATCTGTCAAATCTTATATCATTCCGTTACCACCTCTAAACGAGCAAAACCGCATCATTAAAAAAATAGAGCAACTTTTCGCCGTGCTTTCTTAATTCTCTTATTATGATAAGATAGGAAACAATTACGAATTACGAATTACGTAAAAACCGCAAAGCGGTGATATTATTATAGAAGGAACAATTAAATCTATAATAATATCACCGCTTTGCGGTTCTATTGTCTCAAAGTCTCAAAGTCTATTGTCGTAATTCGTAATTCGTAATTCGTAATTAAAAAAGCCACCTTTCGGTGGCCTTTGTGGGAGTTGAGGGATTCGAACCCCCGACCCTCTGCTTGTAAGGCAGATGCTCTAAACCAGCTGAGCTAAACTCCCTTTTTTCCATTTGGGAGTGCAAAGGTATAACTTTTTTTAATACGTACAAAATTTTTTTTCATAATTCCTGATTTCCCGTTAATGGCGCCGGACGGATAACCGCTAACCGACGCCTACCATTCTTCTTCCGGCGGCAGGATAAGCGATTGCCGGCTTACTGTGTAAGCGCCGAAAATACCCACCGCGCCGCCGCTCAGGTTGGTCGGTACGTTGGCGGGAGGGCCGGCAAAAAGCGGATTGCCGCCGCTTATCTCCTGCCGGGCAGTGCGGATGAATTCAAAATAAGCGGACGAAAGGGTATTCAGTTCCAGCGTCAGCGAGTCGTACGGATAGACGTAAAACGGGTTGTCGGTTTCCCACCACATCTCTTCGCGGATGGAATAATTGGTGGCCGGAAAACGGATATATTGCCCTTCGGCCACATAGTCGCCGAAAAAATTCAGGAAATAACGCTGTATTTTATCGCTGTACAGGGTGTCGTTAATGTAGAGGTGGGCGCCAAAATAGTTGGGGCCGGGCAAGTCCTGAAAGTGCATCACGACCATCCACGGCGGTCGGGTTGTGCCGAGCCGTATCGACGACAGCGTGATGCTGTCGAGCGTGTGCATGGCCGGCATCGTGGCGCTGGCCGAATAATGTTCGGGGGCGCCGTCGTCGTCGAAATCCATCCACACATCGAGCGTATAGGTTTGGCCGGGGACGCCGGCGAAAGAGGGAGCAGTAACATACTCGCCATCGCCAACCGACTGCAGCCGCACGCCGTTGATGCGCACCTCCGCCGACGAACAGGTACGGAGTTCTTCCGAACCGAAATACGGCATCGTGCGGCTGATTTTTATGCTGTGGGCGGCTGTTTCGGTAGTAATATAACCGGTGATGACCGGCCGCGGCGGCGCGTAATCGGTCGAAATATCCATCCGCTCCGTACAGGCGGCGCACAGGAGCACCCCCGCTGCCGGGAGCAGGATTTTTTTCATTGCAACCATTTTTTTATCATTCATCATTACAGATTAATTAAACGATACATTATAGGTAACCGACGGCACGATGCCGAATAAATATGTCATCCGGGCATACTGGCTGATGCCGTCGTTTTCGGTGCGGAACGAAATTGTCCACGGGTTCTTGCGCCCGTAGAGGTTATACACCGAGATATTGAGTTCATGCCGCCAGCGCTTATCCGGCGCAAGCCGGCCAAGCCGGATGGTGAGCGACGCATCGAGCCGGTGATAAGCGGGAAAACGATAGGTATTGCGCTGCGTGTAAACGGGAATCCGGTCGTTGCCGAACTGGAAAAACGCTTCGGGGAAGGTTACCGGCTGGCCGGTGGCATAAATCCAGTTGAGCGACGCCGAGAGCCGCTTCGACCATTCGTACGACAGCACGATATTCGTATTATGCGGCCGGTCGAAGGGCGACGAATACGGCCTTCCGCCGTTTATTTCGGGAATCGTACGGAATGCACGCGACCACGTATAACTGATCCAGCCGGTGAAGCGGCCATCGTTTTTCCGCAGCACCAGTTCCACGCCGTAATTCCGGCCGCTGCCGGTGCGTATTTCCGTCTCGACCACATCGTTCATCAGCACTTCGGGATGGTCTTTGAAGTCGATCACATTCGACAGCCATTTATAATACACCTCGACCGATGTTTCCAGCGCATTGTCGAAAAAATTGGCAAACACGCCGACCGCTGCCTGCCGTGCCGTTTCGGGCTTAATCGACAGGTTCGACGGCACCCATATATCGAGCGGCGAGCCGGCGGTTGACATCGTCAGCAAATGCAGGAACTGTATCGTATGCGCATACGATGCCTTAAGCGACCACGCCTCGCCGAACGCCCACACAAGCCCCGCACGCGGCTCAATGCCGTAATAATGATTGTAGAACCGGCCGGAGGCTATGGTCATTGTATCGCCGCGGGCAATGGCGTACTGTTCGTTGACGCGGTAATCCGTCGTCGGGCCGATGTTGTCGAAGCGTGTCAGGCGCAGGCCGTATCTGGCGGTCAGTGCGCCGACGGTATGCCGGTTGGTAAAGTACAGTGCATTTTCCCACGCCTGCTTTTTGGCTAAGTGGATGGGATATTCTTTCCCGTCGGGCAGCAGGCCGGCGCCGTCGCCGGGAGCAAAACGATGGTAAGTGCTGTTATACCCAAAGCGGAACGAATGCCGCTCGTGGGGCTGATACGTAAAATCGACGCGCAGGGCGTTGTCATTAATATCCGAATCCCACACGCCGGTGAGCGACGGGGTCGTTGCTTCCATATTGTAATCGTAATGGCTGCCGAGAAGCTCGATGTGCGAGAACAGCACGGACGAAAACAGATGCTTCCAGCGCAGCGTATAAGCCGTGTTACTGAAATTCATTCCCATATCGCCGTTCTTAAATATATCACGACCGTAATACCCTGTCGCCGAAAGCTCGTTCCGCCCGTCGATACGCGCCTGTAGCTTCGCGTTCAGGTCGTAGAAATGAATATCGACGCGCCGCAGGTTTTCTTCGCCGGCCAGGGGCAGAAAAATATCGGCATACGTGCGGCGGCCGGCCAGCAGGAACGTACATCGGGAATTGACCAGCGGGCCTTGCAGCATCAGCCGGCTCGCAATAAGTCCGATACCCGCCGAGCCCGAAAACTCCGGCTTCCCGCTGCGCGACGTAACCTCGAGCAGCGACGAGAGCCGCCCCCCGTACTGCGCCGGAATATCCCCCTTATATAATGTAATGTCTTCGACCGCGTCGTTATTGAATACCGAAAAAAAGCCCATCAGGTGCGAAGCGTTGTACAGCGTGGCGTTTTCAAAAAGAATCAGATTCTGGTCGGGACTGCCGCCGCGGACACTGAACCCCGACGTCCCCTCGCTCGCCGCCTGTACGCCGGGCAGCAGCTGAATTACCTTAATAATATCGACCTCGCCCATGAGCGCCGGAATTTGCCGGATTTGCCGGTTGTCCAACTTCTCGAACCCCATTTCGGGACGTATGACATTCGTATTCGGCCGTTCGGCCGAGATGACCACTTCCTTCAGACTGATGCCGGCTTCGCGAAGATGAAAATGAATAACCGTATCGTGCCGTAACACGACCGTCGTATCGAGGGTCGTATAACCGATGTACGAAACCGTCAGGGCATGGCTTCCGGGCAGCAACCGGAGCGTATAACGCCCGTCGGCATTACTTTCGACACCCGCGCGGGTCGATTGCGGCACAATCACCGCGCCGGCCAGCGGGCTTCGACTATCCGAAACCGTACCGCTTACCGTTATTTCCCGCTGCGCCGACGCCGGAATCGACAGCAGTAAAAAAGAAAATAAGAGGCATCTCTTTCTTTTATTTATTTTCAGAAAAAATTGCTTTCCCATGCTATCCAAAAACATCTGATGAGATTCATGCACTGTTTATGCCGGTTGCAACCGGCTGCTGCGGTGTTATTCACCGCCGGTGAAAATACGGTTTTACGTACATCCATTATTTCAGTAATATAAAACAAAAAAGGAGAACGCAAGGTTCCCCTTTTCGTTTGTCGCCCCTAATGCCTATTTAACATTCGCATTGAGTTCGGCGCCGGCTTTAAATTTCACCACTTTGCGGGCGGGAATTTTAATGTCTGCTCCGGTACGGGGATTGCGTCCCTTGCGGGCGGCACGTTTCGTTACCGAGAACGCACCAAAACCTACCAACGCAATACGGTCGCCTTTTTTCAAAGTAGCCGACGTAACACCGATAAAAGCATCTAATGCACGTTTCGCGTCCACTTTTGTTAATCCCGATTTCTTTGCAACGGCTTCAACTAATTCTGTCTTGTTCATAACTGTAATTTTTTTAAGTAAATAACTATATTTAAATTTCGACGCTGCAAATATAGGGTATTCCAAGCATTCACACAACTTTTTTTATAAAAAAGCCTCTTTTTCTTTATCCGGCAAGGCTTCCAGTCGGCTTTATACTTTGTATTCGTTTAATTAAACCGTTTGTTATCAATATATTTTGCTGTTGATAAGAAGTTAATAAAAAAATAGCCAGACAGATATATATTTCCATAAAATAATACGGCGAACATTGCCGCAGCGTGTCGATTTTAAGCAAACCCGACGGCATTAATTATGAATTATGAATTATGAATTATGAATTATGAATTATGAATTATGAACGATGAACTATGAACGGCAACAGGCGTATTTTGCCGAAGGACAGCTAAATTTTACCGTTGTACGGGTCGTTTTTCTGCCGGCATCCATTTTCATTCCTTTCATCTTTGCATCTTCTCATCCATTTTTTGACAGAATAAAAAAAACATGTACATTTGCATCCTATTATTAAAAACAATTATAAACAGTAAACAAACAAGAGTATGAAAAAAATTTTGTTGACACTTGGAATAGCCTTATGCGCTATGAGTTGGGCGGCCGCTCAAGACGAAGAGCTGGTAACCGAAAACGGTACGACGATTGTCCCCCTGCAGGGAAGTTTTGCCTTCGGTATTGACGCAACGCCTGTACTGACTTACGTGGGCGGTCTGTTTAGCGATAATCACGCGACAACGCCCACCTTTAATTATGCCGGCTTTTACGGCAAATATTTTCTGGCCGACAACCTCGCCCTGCGCGGGAAAGTGAAGCTGAACTTCGATTCAAATACGGATGTTGATCTGGTTCCCAAAATCGGCGGCAATCCGGATGACCTGGTGGAAGATAAGACGACCATCAGCAACATGGATGTCGAGCTGCGGGTGGGTATCGAAAAACGCATCGGGAAAACCCGCCTGCAAGGGTTTTACGGAGCGGAAATCGGGTTCGGTATGGGCTTCAACAACAATGAAAGCTATACGTATGGCAACTCGCTGTCGGCGACGAACCCCGTCTTCCGTCCGGTGAGCCAGAATAACGGAACAGCCTTCGGCGTTGGCGCCAACCTGTTTGTCGGAGCCGAGTATTTTATTGCTCCGGGCATTGCCCTCGGCGGTGAACTGGGCTGGGGCATCCGCTACTCGTCCACCGGCCGCGGCGAAACAAAAACCGAGTCGTGGAACGGCACAACGGTTGAAACTGATACCGTCGAAACCGGCGGCGATTCGGAGTTCCGGCTGAATAATTTTGGCGGCAGCTTTACGCTTACATTCTATTTTTAGTCTCCTTTCTTGTAGATAAAGCGTAAAAGAGCGGGTGTTTCTACGAAACACCCGCTCTTTCGTTCAAGTCCCTTTTAATTACAGGCCTGCTACGGTGCGGCGGTCGAAGACGGACAGGCAACGAAGCGTGTCATCCGTTTATCTCCTTCGCCGTGCGCAGCGCTTTTCCCTTTTTGAAGACCCAAAAATGCTGCAGGACATAATTATAAAGCAGCGAAACAAGGATGTCGGTCATTACGCGACTGATTTTATAGTCTATCCCCGCAAAGGTGGTGAAGAGGCTGGTGCCCGCTACTTTCAGCATGATGCTGCTGCCGACCACAAAGGCGAAACGCGCCAGTTGCTGCCAGCCCGAAAACCGGTAGCGCCGGTCGCGGGAATAGAACGACCAGCGCCGGTTTAATGAAAAATTGACCACCGCCCCGATAAGGCATCCGATGACTATCGAAAGGCTGTAATGTAAACCTGCGATTTCCGTAAGGGCGAGCATGATACAATAGTCGCACACACCGCCGGTAAACGCCGACAGTTGTGCTTTCGAGAAAACGAGCAGTCGTTTAAGCATAGCGGGGGTCAGGCTTGCGATTCTTTCTTCAGGCGGTCATCGCGGTCTCTGCGGTCGGCCATTTTCAGCAGGGCGATAAAATCGACCGTATTGAAAATGAACAGCAACGCGCACACGCCTATCGAGGAATAATAAATGGAACCCGGCGCCAGCACTTCCACGGCGAAGACAAGCGAAATGACAATCCGCACTTCGGTTGGCCCGATGAAACCGGAGTCGATTGTATAAACGTCGGTAATTTTATAGCGGAGCAGCGCCATCATCATCGCCCATCCGTAAAGGACGACGAAGCCGAAGCCCCACAAATCCCACTGTGTGCCGGCGTAGATGAGGTAGCCGACGCCGATGCAGATGACCGACCACCAGTCGGCGCAAAAATCGAGCGAGAAGCCGTACCATTTTCGGGGTTTGTTCCGAAAGTAAGCCAGTCGCCCGTCGAGCGAATCGCCAAACCAGTTGATGGCAAAGCCCGCGATGCCTATCAGCAGGTAAGCCGGATGTATGGTGGCGGCAAGGGCAAAAGCCACCGTAATGAGCACACTTCCAACCATGCCGATAGCGGTCAGCATATCGGAACTGATACAGGCGGGGATGCGTCGGACGAGGATAGCCAGCGCCTGCTGTTCGTATTTTTTCAGGAGGTTGGTTCGCTCACGGTCTTTGGTTATCTTCGATAAGATGGTTTTCAGTTCGGTACTCATGTTACATTTCTGTTAAAAATAAGGACAAAGTTAAGAAATATTTCTTGTTTCTCATGCTGCAAACGGGTCGTTTGACGGGCGAAATTGGACGGTTCGGGCGTGAAGGAAGCGCCTAAACCTGTTTTTTCCCAAATTCCACGTACCGGATGAAGTTCATCCCGTACCGGATGAACTTCATCCGGTACGGGATAGGGTTCATCCGGTACGGGATGAACTTCATCCGGTACGGGATAGGGTTCATCCGGTACGGGATAGAGTTCATCCGGTACGGGATGAAGTTCATCCGGTACGGGATAGGGTTCATCCGGTACGGGATGAAGTTCATCCGGTACGGGATGAAGTTCATCCGGTACGGGATAGGGTTCATCCGGTACGTGGATGAAGTTCATCCGGTACGGGATAGGGTTCATCCGGTACGGGATAGAGTTCATCCGGTACGGGATAGAGTTCATCCGGTACGTGGATTTTTTCATTTTGTTATTTTTTTTAAATTAATCCTGCAACGTCAGGATTTTTTTTACGTAAAATTATTAAATTACAAATACTCTTTCGGGAACTTGTATGGCGCACGATATTGGGGTATCGCCAGACGCGCCGCTTCCCTGTCGTCCACGATTTTTTCCTTTACGGGATCGAACTTGATGCTGCGTCCGAGTTTCATCGACAACAGGCTCAATACTACCGGAACATCGACTTTGACATGATATTCGGGATTGCACAGCGGTTGTTTGCCGGTTTTGAT
>JAISXF010000053.1 GCA_031270845.1 Prevotellaceae bacterium | reverse complement strand
TCCCCTCCTTTGGGCACCCCTCCGAGGGGAAGGAACCACCCCGCCCTTCGGGCACCCCTCCGAGGGGAAGGAACCACCCCGCCCTTCGGGCACCCCTCCGAAGGAGGGGAATTTTGGGGGTGGAAGCAAATTCATAGCTCATAGTTCTTAACTAAAAAAAACGCTCAACGCTCAACTAAAAAAAGGGGCGAACACATCGGTTCGCCCCTACGCCGTAATTCGTAATTCGTATTTAATTCGTTGTTCTTAATTCGTATTTAATTCGTAATTCGTAATTAAATTTTCTCCACTTCCTGCCGGTGCTGTTCGGCGGCACGCAGGCGTGCTTCAAACTCCTCGTAATGCTGACGGTCGACGATGGAGAGCAGGTCGGCGGTGTTGAGGGGCATCGAGAAGGTGGGCTGGTTGCCGAACAGCGGCGCGTCATCCACATGTTTAAGAAACGAGGCTTTGATGACAAACTGTTTGCCGCGCGATTCCCTTGGCATCTGAATATCATTGTGCAGATGCGTGGTCATCTTGCGAAGCACTTCTGTGTTGCCGTCGGATTCATAAACGACTATCAGCGCCATCTTAATGCCCACCGGCCATCCGTGCATAACCAACGCGGCATTCTCGCCACCCGACTGGTCGATAACAACGCGGATAGTGTCTTCATTCAATACTCTAACCTTTACTTCGGCCTTCACGTCGGTGGGTTCGGCGCGTTCATGCAATCCGCCGTTTTCGCCGGGAAGCAGGAAGCCGAGCACATGAATATCTTCGGCGGTAAGGTTGCCTGCGGCATACTGGCCATACGCCCACATTTTTATCTGTATGAGGCATAGCCCGACGGCCGATTTAAGCAACACATTGCGGTGGTTGCGGTCAACTGCCGAGGCCGCCGACGTGCGGCAAAAGGCAATCGACGTCCGCAATTCATCGCGAAGCGCTTTAATTTCCGCGAGCAAGTCGGCCGGAATTACCCACGTCGGCTGGTGCGCGACAATGACATTGACAAGGTTGTCAATATTGGCAAACTGGTCATTAATACTGCCGTGCCATCGTCGTATGACGGCCAGCAAAAGGTCGTTAATAGGCCCGTACGCCGCCAGTATTACGGCAATCGTAACGCCGCCGCCGGTTCCAAAAAATAGTCCCGTTTCCGTATCGAAAAGGAACGTAACAATGCCGTTTAGCAGGCCGGCCACCTGGTTCAGAATTTCTACAAATGGTAGCATAATTGTAATTTTTTTAAATGGTTTATAAATAAATAGAACGTATGTCTTCTAACCTGTTTTTTGAAATCTCCCACGTACGTAATGAACCCGCTCACGTAGGTGATAAAATTTATCACGTAGGTAATAGAATTTATCACGTACGTGACAGGCTTCATCACGTAGGTAATAAATTTTATCACGTAGGTAACAGGGTTCATCACGTAGGTAATAGAATTTATCACGTAGGTAATAAATTTTATCACGTACGTGACAGGGTTCGTCACGTACGTGGGAGATTTCATTTTTCCAGCAAAAAAAATAAGTACGTCTTTAGCGCCCCTGTCCGCTGCCGCCAAAAGGCCGCGACAGGGAACGGTATATTTTTTCGCTGCTATGGAGAAATTATTCATTATAGGAAATATATCATAATAATAATTAGCATTATTGCCAACGGCATGTAATCTTTTTTTAGCCACGGTTTTTTAAGAAAATCGTCCGTCCACATCCGCAAAAGGGCATATAAAATGACTATTATCATTATAATATCGCGGGCATCGAACTTCAGCCAGTCGGGCACGGTCTGCGTAAACCATGCGACCTTGCGAATTAAGACATACAGCACCGCACTAAGCAGTGCTATCCCATTGAGGATAATAGTCCCGCCGGCTTTTATTTTCTTTTTGGTTGCTGTATTCATTGTTGTTTTTTATAATAATTTATTTTTTTAAACCTTCTGCCGCGTTTCTAATTTTCGGCGAAGTTGCTTTTTTGTTTTATTAAAGGGCGCCCAAAAAATAGTAGCGAGCGCCCTCTCTTAGTTCATGTTTTAGTATGCGGTACCGAACCATGTACAGCCGAAAAGCCCTATGACAAGATGCAGCATGGCTTTTCGATTATCAATCGACCATACATAGTAAATGATACCAACCAGCACATTGAGTAATTTAACGCATAGAAAAATGAGTTGAAAATTCGGCGAATTAGGAATGTACAAAAAAACAAAATG
This sequence comes from Prevotellaceae bacterium, assembly GCA_031270845.1. Classification (GTDB taxonomy): domain Bacteria; phylum Bacteroidota; class Bacteroidia; order Bacteroidales; family UBA932; genus JAIRKX01. The sequence continues at coordinate 26,814 of JAISXF010000053.1, read as the reverse complement.
CAAGGTTAGTACGTTACAATAAATAAAATACGAGAATATTTCTGTAATGATTGTTCTGGTGTCCTGTTTCTTTCTAAGCACTTTAATCATTTCGACAAGAAGATAGCCAACTAACCCAAAAACAGACAGTAAATAAAGAAATATCGGCAGCAGTTCCTGCCTCACAAAAAAATAGATAACAAGCACACTAACCGTTAGTATAAAGGAATACCTATCGCTTTTTATACGTTTCATTTGTACAATAATCTAAACACATTCGACAATACAATATGATGCAAGTAAGACGGCACTTCTGATAGGAGCTGATATGAATACTACTGCTTTAAGCCAATTACCAAAGATTGCCTCTGTTTCTCTGCACATGCAGCCATCAAAGCATTCCCTTTCATCACATGGAATATCTTCGGAAGAAAATTGAATATTAGAAGATACCTTTTGGGGTTTACCGCTATCTCCGGTCTCTATATATAACAGCCAGTCTTTACTAAACGTAAGAAAGGCTATGCATCTTAATTTTGACTTTTGACTAATATCCAATTTATTTATCTCATCCAAATAGTACTGCGTAAGTACTATTCTATTCATAATTCTCTTTTGATATGAATTAAAATAGCTTTGTAGTACAATAGTCTCTTCTTCCGACAATACATCATCCTCTTTAAATGGGTACTGTTCAATGGTCTCTATAAATACATCATTTGATTCGAAGGACGCGCTGCCTTCTGTTTGCGGATACATACGTGTTTTTGTAACTTCGTTAAAAAAACGTTCGTATGTAGAAGACATACTTATTTCTCTTCCCTCAACATTTCCATTTTCAATGTTATTTTCTAATAACATCAACTGATCTGCTAACGTGTTTTCTACAATAAGGTCATTTCCCTTAGAATTATTAGAGCACGCAAATAATATGGTACAAAACACACATAATAATAATTTTTGAATCTTTTTCATAATCGTTTTTTTTGTAATAATTTATTTTTTTAAAACCTTCTGCTGCGTTTCTAATTTTGGCGAAGTTGCTTTTTTGTTTTATTAATTTGTAGCCTTTCGCGTACCCTTAATCCAATGATGAAAAAAATAAAGATCAATGTATTAAGTTCTCGTCCAACCGGCGCCGCCCGGCAGCGTCCGCTGGATTGTTAAAAATGATGTCTCTTTGCCTTGTACCTCCTTTTTTAAGGTAATTAAAAATTATGCCGACAAAGTTATACTAAGTAATCCGAAGAAAAAAGGGTCTCAACTTTTTTTAACTTTTTTTCTAATATGTATTTTTTAAACCACCTGTTATTATTATAGTTCCTTGCCCCGGCGCGAACTTCGTTTCAACTTTTTTTTTATGCTCCGAATGGGTTTTTTAGGGCAAGAATAAGATTTAATTACGAATTACGAATTACGTTTTACGTTTTTCCTGCGTAGCCGTAATGCGTAATTTTAATTTTCGGCGGCGGCGAGAAAAAGTTGCGACTCGCGATACCAGTCAAGCGATTGATAGCTGCTATCCAGCGTTTCATTGCCGGAAGAAATATACACACTTAATCCGCAACTTCGGGTAATGGCGTATTCGTTTAAAAAATAAGGGGTATAATCGTTATAAATTACCGCTTTTGCAAGATGCCCGACGAGGTCGGCGCCGGGCATGGCATATTCCATACAATCCTGTAAATCGTAGAAAACGGAGGGCGTTAGCCTGTCGTACGGCTGTATTTGCGCCGATGCCGTTACCCGCCGGACTGTTTCGCCGGCTTCTGCCAGCGAACGTAACGCCGCCGCCAACACTTCCAACTGCGACAGGTCAACCACGGCAACGGTCGCCGACCGGCTAATGCCCGATTTCCTTTTATAATAGTCCATATAGCGTTGAGCGATGTCTGTATAATGGATTGCCGGCGAAAATAAAAAAGGCATTATCTCGTTGTAGGGGAAGCCATCGACCAGTGTTTCGGAAGGCGAGGCGACGACGATATTGGCCTTATGGCGCAATTGATAGAGTACCTCGATGCTGCTCATCAGGCACGCATCGAAAATAATATATTCAAATTTCACCGGCAGGGCATCGGCCAGTTCGCTAATACTCATTTCAGCGCCATGGTCTTTCCCGAACGATTTTAACAGGGGTGCAAAGGCTGCCGGCGCGGGTAACTGTTGCGTTAATGCGTCGAACAGCCGTTCGGGCAGCCAGCCTGTACCGTGCGACCACAATATTAGCCCATAGGAAGCGGCAGGGAACAATGCCACCGCGTCGTCCAGAACCTTGCGCAACGCCGCGCCCGACGCAGAATTATGCGCCGGATACCGTACCGCAGGAAGCAGCCGACCGGTCTCCATCCGGTATAATACCGGTTCGGGGTCAGCCGATTCCGACGGCGCGTCGAGGTAAACCAGCAAGTTGCCATCGGTCGGAGCATCGTTTTGAAGCAACTCTTCGATGTCCTTTTTTGCATTTCCGTACAGGTTATTGTCGGCGGCCATGTATAGCACGACAGTCCGTGCCGGCAAAGGAATGACCCCGTCGTTTACGTCTTCGCCGGTACATGCACCGCAAGCCCACGCTACGGTCAATATAATAAAGATACGCCTGTCCATCCTGTTAAATTAATAAAAAAACAGGGAACGCCCGCCATGCGCAGGCGTCCCTGTTTTTCGCTTCGCTACTCGCGACTCCCCTTTATAATAACCGAAGGAGAAACGCTTTCAACAACCGTTCCGTCGGTGGAGGTTACCGTAATGAGGAACGTATATTCGTCGGTTTGTTCGGGCGCTACATCTAAGAATAACAGCCATTCGCAGGCGCCGAAAGGCCGTTCTGCAAAGTCTGCTTCCGAGAGGCGGGCTTTGAATAGCGACAACGGGTACTGCCACACATAGCTGTACGTGCCTTCAACCTGACGGTAGCCGTTCATTACGTCGGCGCGCGGGTCTTCAAAATAGACCGTAAAGAGTGCGCTTAAATCGCTCCCCGCCGGATAGTCGCGGCCAAAAGGCTTGTCGGACGTTACCGTAATAGATTGCAGCGGCGTGATTAAGGCCATGATAGTGGTCTCGCCTCTCATCCATTGATTAAACAGCGTATCGCCAAGGAGTGCGAGATAGTACCGGTAGCCATCCCGAATACGATATTCTTCGGAATTAGGATAATCGGGATCCACAATTGCATCAAAATATCCCCCCTCCGCATCTGAGACACGAAGAACTAAGGTAATGCCGTCTTCTACGGCATACTGCTCTGTACTTGTTTCTTCAACCGTCCAGCGGGCGCGGCAATTATGTATCCCGACAATTTTACGCTGCTCGTCCACCTTTATTCCCGTAACCATGTGGGTTCTGTAAGCAGTGGGATTTTCGGTAAAAGCACTAATATAGGATTTTACGAAGATGATTGGCCCCAAGTCGCTATCGTCGTCCTCATTGGGGACAGTATTCGTGCAGGCGCCTGTCAGTAACAGCAAGCCTGCGAAAATTGAAAACAGTGTATGCTTTTTCATAATTTTATTCTGTTTTATAAATTTGTTTTTTTAGATTTGTTAATTTGTAGCCTTTCGCGTACCCTTAACCCAATGATGAAAAAAATAAAGATCAATGTATTAAGTTCTCGTCCAACCGGCGCCGCCCGGCAGCGTCCGCTGGATTGTTAAAAATGATGTCTCTTTGCCTTGCACCTCCTTTTTTATAATAATTAAAAATTATGCCGACAAAGTTATACTAAGTAATCCGAAGAAAAAAGGGTCTCAACTTTTTTTAACTTTTTTCCTCATATGTATTTTTTAAACCCGCTGTTATTATTATAGTTCCTTATTCCGGCGCGAACTTCGTTTCAACTTTTTTTTTATGCTCCGAACGGATTTTTTTCGTTTCGCCGGCCTTTTTTGCCGTTCCCTGTCGCATTGTTGCCCCATAAATTTTTTGATGGAACCCTTTTCCTTGCGGGTTCCCTTCTCGGCTATCCCTAATTTTTCCCGAATAGCGTGTTTCTTTGCTTTTACGGTTTGCTCCTGCAAGGGAGGCAGGCAGACGGCAATCTCCTTATCGGAAAACCCGGCGAAGGCGCAACAGGCAATTTTAAACTCCTCGTCGGTGAGCGGCAGCCGTTCTTTCATGGCTTTAAAGGCATGGTGGTAATGTTCGTTGAGCGCAGCATACAGCCCGTCCCAGACAGTGGCGCCATATAATAGCGTACAGGCTTTGTCTGTTAATTTTCGTGCGGTGTCGCCGTTGTGTACTGTCGTTTTAAATGACGGCCCCAGCTCCAGCGTTTTTTTTATCATGGCCAATCGCTGATTGTACAGGTGCGTATTTTCTTTCTGCATTTCGAGGAGCTGCCGCCGGTATCGATTCCGGTATTGACGATACTTAATGACCCCGGCTAATAGCAGCGCGACGCACAGGGCGACGACGAGGATAGCTATCAGAAAGTTTGCTTCCGCTAATTTTTTTTCTGTCTGTATCCGGTTGTAATCATATTCTTCTTTGATGCCGGCGAGGGCTTGTTCTTCCTGTTGCTTTCGCGTAATTTCCAGCCGTTCATAATAGTGGTTTGTATAGATTAACGCCTCTTGATAGGCCCCTCTGTCTTCGGCTATTTTCGCCCGCAGATTATACGCAGACAGCGGGAGCGTATAAGTGCTGTCGGTCGTACATAATTGTATTATCCGATGGATATACCACTGGGCCGAATCAAGTTCTTTACACCCGTAGTGGATATAGGCCATGTTCAACCACGCTTTGAGGCTGTCCGCACCGCTGTTCGCCATCGCTTTTCGGGCTTGCGTTTTGGCTCTTGCGCAATCGCCCGTTACCCGGTGGATGCCGCTTATGTTTCGGGCAATACCGGCCTGGTTTGCGGTATCTTTTTGCTGTATGGCGAGCGACATGGCGGCATTTTGCGCCGCTAAAGCGTCGGTCGGTTGCCCTGCGAGCAAAAAGCTCAATCCTTGCAATTTCAAGGCCTCTACGCAATAGCTTGTATCGCCGGAACGTTGAAAATACGCGATAGCCTTCCCCATGCAGTCAATGACCCGGTAATAGTCGGTTCTATCGTTGTAATAAAGCCTCCCGATATTGTATTGAATCAGCCCTTTTCGTTTATCGTCATCCATTTTGTCGGCCATAGTTTCGGCCTCCAAATAGGCTTGCAGGGCGCGCTGGGTTTCTCCTCGATCCGACCATACACGACCACAGTGAAAGGCCGCCAGCGTTGCCCGCGGAAAGTCATTGTGGCGGAAGAAATAATTTTTTGCCGCGACAATGCAGGTATCTCCGCTAATATCTTCGCCGGTTTTGTCTTTGGCGTACACCGTGAGCAGGCCGTAGCGCATTCGGAGGTCGTCGGGCAGGTCGTCGGCATTGCGAATGGCGTTCAGGCAATGGCAGGCGCTGTCGGGGCGTACTTCCACAAGGCTGTCGGCCGTCGTAAGCAGGCGCGCCACCTCCTTGTGCGACTGTCCGCAGGCCGCACAGAGCGTCGCGCAGAGCAGCACCAGCAAGGGTCGTATAAACATCCGCTTAATCATAAAGATATTTTTTTGGGCAAAGATAGGGATTTTTTTAAGTATGAAGTATGAAGTATGAAGTATGAAGTATGAACGGCCTGCGTAGCCGTAATGCGTAATTTTAGGAAAAATCCACGTACGTGGATAACTTTATCACACGCGAGATTTTGTTGTTTTTTCGTACGACAGGGTGATTTTTGTGCCTGGCCTTTTTTTTCGCAAGCTGTTTTTAATGCATCCGGCGCAAGCCGTAATTAAAAAGCCGTCGGGCGTCATTCGTATTAAAAAAACGGAATTCCTAATTCGTAATTCGTAATTAATTCGTAAGCCGTAATTAAAAAAAATGTAACGCGTCATGCGTAATTTGTAATTAAATGCTTACCTTTGCGGCCTCAAAATAATAAATTTTAAATTAAACTAATTAACAGTATGAATTTATCACATATCGAACACATCGGCATTGCCGTTAAATCGTTGAACGACGCCATCCCCTTCTACGAAAACGTCCTTGGGCTGACCTGTTACAACATCGAAGAAGTGGCCGACCAAAAGGTGAAGACCGCTTTTTTTATGATTGGGCAAACCAAAATCGAGCTGCTCGAGCCTACCGCTCCCGAAAGCCCCATCGCCAAGTTTATTGAAAAACGCGGCGAGGGCATTCATCACATCGCCTTTGCTACTAACGGACTGCAAGCCTCGCTCGACGAGCTGGCCGGAAAAGGCGTGCAGCTGTTGGACAAAAATCCCCGCAAGGGCGCCGAAGGGCTCAACATCGCCTTCCTCCACCCGAAATCAACCATCGGAGTTTTAATGGAACTGTGTCAATGAATACCGTTTAGCAACGGACAGGGAGAATATAAAATTAAAATAAAACGGAAATATGAGTAATCAAATCGAATCGGTTAAAGAACTGATTAAGCTGCGCGAGAAAGCGCGTCTTGGGGGCGGCCAAAAACGGATCGACTCCCAACATCAAAAAGGGAAATATACCGCCCGCGAACGTATCGCGATGCTGCTCGACGGCGGCAGTTTCGAGGAGTTCGACATGTTTGTAACGCATCGCTGCACGAACTTCGGCATGCAGGACAGCACCTTCCTCGGCGACGGGGTCGTTACCGGCTACGGCACTATCGACGGCCGGTTGGTGTATGTCTTTGCGCAGGATTTTACCATCTTCGGCGGCTCGCTGTCCGAGACTTTTGCCATGAAAATCTGCAAAATTATGGACCAGGCTATGAAGATGGGCGCGCCGGTTATTGGTCTGAACGACTCCGGCGGCGCGCGTATTCAGGAAGGGGTAAACGCGCTGGCGGGCTATGCTGAAATCTTCCAGCGTAATATTTTAGCTTCGGGCGTGGTGCCGCAAATATCGGCCATCTTCGGCCCCTGTGCCGGAGGGGCGGTTTATTCGCCGGCGCTGACCGACTTTAACGTGATGACCAAAGGCACCAGCTACATGTTCCTCACCGGCCCCAAAGTAGTGAAGACCGTAACGGGCGAAGATGTAACGCAGGAAGAGCTGGGCGGCGCGAGCGTCCATGCCTCGAAAAGCGGCGTGGCGCATTTTGCCGTGAAGACTGAAGAAGACGGGTTGAAATTAATCCGGCGGCTGTTGAGCTATCTGCCGCAGAACAACCTCGAAGAAGCCCCGCTGCAACCCTGCGACGACCCTATCGACCGGCTCGAAGATGCGCTCAATGATATTATCCCCGACAGCCCGAACAAACCGTATGATATGTATCAGGTTATCGGCGGGATTATTGATAACGGCGAGTTCCTCGAAGTTCATAAGGATTATGCGCCGAATATTATTGTCGGCTTTGCCCGCTTCAACGGCATGTCGGTGGGGATTGTGGCCAACCAGCCAAAAATACTTGCCGGCTGTCTCGATATTAATTCGTCGCGGAAGGCTGCGCGGTTCGTGCGTTTCTGCGATGCGTTCAATATCCCGATTGTAACCCTTGTCGATGTGCCCGGCTTTTTGCCCGGCACGCAGCAGGAATATGGCGGCATTATTTTGCATGGCGCAAAATTGCTGTATGCTTTTGGCGAGGCCACTGTCCCGAAAGTAACGGTTACGCTGCGCAAATCGTATGGCGGCGCTTATTGCGTGATGAGCAGCAAGCACCTGCGGGGCGACATCAACTACGCCTGGCCGACGGCCGAAATTGCCGTCATGGGGCCGTCGGGCGCCATTGAAGTTCTTTACGGCAAAGAAACTGCCGTCGCTGAAGACCCGGCCAAATTTGCCTCCGAGAAAGAACAGGAATATCGCGCCGCGTTCGCCAATCCCTATAATGCCGCCAAATACGGCTATATCGACGATGTTATCGAACCGCGCAATACCCGCTTCCGCGTTATCCGTGCCTTGCAGCAGTTAGCCACTAAAAAATTGGTCAATCCTGCGAAAAAGCACGATAACCTGCCATTATAATCAGGAATTGAAAATGGAGATGGGTAAGAAATTATACATAATACTAACCGGCGTCCTTCTTTTGTTCGGCGCCCGGGCGGCGGCGCAAAGCCAGTCGGATATGCGCCTGAACGAAATATTGGTGAATAATACCGACGACTATGAAGACGACTACGGGCACAAGCACGGCTGGATAGAGCTGTTCAACACCTCGCGCGGCACGGTCGATATTGGCGGATGCTATATTTCGAATGACCGGAACAATCTGAAGAAATACCGTATCCCGAAAGGCGATGTGCTGACGAAAATCAAACCGCGCCAGCATATTGTTTTGTGGGCGGACAATATGCCGTTGCGGGGCACGTTTCATGTCAATTTTACATTGACCGAAACCGACGTGCTGTATTTCACCAGCAGCAATGGCCGTGATATTGTCGATAGCCTGCATTTCCCCACCGGCGAAGGCCCCTTCCCTGTGATGGACTATATCGCCGACAGCGACGGCGTCCGGATTGAAACGAAAGGCTCGATTGCGGCCTACCCCGTCGATAACGTCTCCTACGGGCGACTGATGGACGGCGAAACAACCGGCGGCGACAGCGGCTGGGCCTTTTTAGTCAAGACCACCCCGAGCAGCAATAATGTCATCCTCGACAGCGAGGCCGCCGCGCAGCGCTTTAAGGAGTTCGACCCGGTGGGTATCATCATGGCCATTACGGCGATGTCGGTGGTATTCGTCGCCCTGATGCTGCTTTATTTAATATTTAAACAAATCGGGCGGGCAGCCGTCCGCTCGGGGCGGAAAAAAGCCGCACGCGCCGGAATCATCCCGCACGAAGACGAAATCCCCGGCGAAGTGTATGCCGCCATAGCCACCGCCGTGCATCTCTACATCCAGCAGGGCGAAGTGCATGACGTTGAAAATACCATATTAACGTTCCGCAATATAAAAAGAAACTATACGCCGTGGAACTCGAAAATCTACGGCCTGCGGAAACAGTAGGCCGTACAGCAGGCCGTCTGTTTTAGCCGGCGGGCGAAAGGAAAAAATAAAACGAAAATAAATAAGACATTTGTATAACAATGGCAAAAGAATATAATTTAAAAATCAACGGCACCGATTACAATGTACTGATCGGGCAGGCCGAAGCTACTTCGATGGAAGTAGAAGTTAATGGAACGCTTTATGTGGTCGAAATTGACCGTCCGCTTAAGCCGACGGCGAAAATCCACCCGCCGGTAGCGGCGCCGGTCAATGCCGTGGGGGCGCCGGTGGTGTCGAAGCCCGCCGCGGCCGGCGGCGCAGGCGTAACGGTCAAATCACCGCTGCCGGGCGTTATTCTGTCGGTAGATGTAGCGGTCGGCGAAACGGTCAAAGCAGGACAAAAATTAGTAGTGCTCGAAGCCATGAAAATGGAAAACAGCATCGAAGCCACCTGCGACGGTAAAATCACCGCCGTCAAGGTAGTCAAAGGCGACTCGGTACTCGAAGGAGCGGAACTTATAATCATCGGCTAACATGAACGCATTCTTCTCTTTTTTGTGGGATAACCTGCAACAGTTCTTCGGCTATACCGCCTTTGCGAGCTTCACGTACGGGCATGCCATCATGATACTGATAGGCCTTACCTTCCTTTATCTGGCCATCACCAAAGACTGGGAACCGATGCTGCTCGTGCCTATCGGCTTTGGTATCATCATCGGTAATATCCCCTTCCTCGAAGGTCTGTCTATCGGCGTCTATGAAGAAGGGTCGGTGATGAATATCCTTTACCAGGGCGTGCGTCTGGGCTTTTACCCGCCGTTGATATTCCTCGGCATCGGCGCGATGACCGACTTTTCGGCGCTTATCTCCAACCCCAAACTTATGCTCATCGGCGCAGCGGCGCAGTTCGGTATCTTCGGGGCTTACGGGCTGGCGCTGCTCTTTGGCTTTCCGGCCAATGAAGCCGGCGCTATCGGCATCATCGGCGGAGCCGACGGCCCTACGGCCATCTTCCTTTCGGGACGGCTGGCGCCCGACTTGCTCGGAGCCATTGCCGTATCGGCTTATTCGTATATGGCGCTGGTGCCGGTGATTCAGCCGCCGGTGATGCGTCTGTTCACGACCCGAAAAGAGCGCCTGATACGGATGCGCCCCCCGCGTGCCGTTTCGCAGCGCGAAAAAATCATTTTTCCCATCGTCGGCTTCCTGCTGACTGCCTTTCTGGTGCCTTCCGGGATTCCGTTGCTGGGGATGCTTTTCTTCGGCAATCTGCTAAAGGAATGTGGCGTTACCCGCCGGCTGGCTGAAACCGCCCGCGGTCCGCTGATTGATATTGTTACCATCCTCATCGGCCTCACGGTAGGCGCCTCGACGCAGGCCGACAAATTTTTGCAGTTCCGGTCGATACAGATATTTATTCTCGGGGCGCTTTCGTTTGTTATTGCCACTACTGCCGGCGTGTTATTTGTAAAATTCTTCAACCTGTTTTTGAAGGAAGGAAACAAAATCAACCCCCTTATCGGCAATGCCGGCGTATCGGCTGTACCTGACAGCGCCCGCGTATCGAACAATGTAGGCCTGGAGTACGATAAAAGTAACTACCTGCTGATGCACGCCATGGGGCCTAATGTGGCCGGCGTCATCGGCAGCGCCGTAGCGGCCGGGATCCTGCTGGGATTTTTATCATAGGGCGACGCCACGATAATAATTGCATTGGATATTTGAATCTGCGATGAAAAAATAAAAATAAAAATTTTGCAGGATTTAAAAAAAGTATTACCTTTGCAGCCCCAAATTGATAAAAGATTGTGTGGGATTATATAAAAAGGTCTGTTCATCTAAGGGTTAGGATTCAAGATTTTCATTCTTGCCATAGGGGTTCGAATCCCCTACAGACTACAAAAAAGAAACAATAAAAAAAATATGGCAAATCATAAATCAGCAGAAAAACGTTTTCGTCAAAGTGAAAAACGCCGGTTGCATAACCGTTATTATGCGCGCACCACCCGCAATGCCGTCAAAGCCTTGCGCAATACGACCGACAAGGTCGCCGCCGCCGCCTTGTTGCCCAAAGTATCGGCGATGCTCGATAAATTGGCAAAGATTAATGTTATCCACAAAAATAAGGCAGACAACCTTAAGAGCAGTTTGGCGGTTTACGTAAATAAATTGGCGGCATAAGTTACTCCTTTTTTTTAGTTGAAAGTTGAAAGTTGAGAACATAGACTTTTAGACAATAGACATAAGACGTAGGGGCGAACCGGTGTGTTCGCCCTTTTTTGTATTTATATGTTTGCGCGCTTGTCGCAACTTTCAACTAAAAGTTGTACCTTTGTGCCCATGATTTTAAAAATCACATATCATATCCTCAGGGAACGCCCTTTTCCGGGCACCGTTGCCGCGCATTTTTTGATGGCTAATTCTACCCCCCCCCCCGCAATTTTTTAAAGCACAGTAGATTACAGCGCTCTTTCTGTCTGACGCCTCACGGCACAGCGGCATTTGAGAATAATCCGTTTTCGGAAGACTGTAAAAAACCGACACCCATAGGGTGCCGCTCTCTCGCACGCTGCGGGGAACCGACTCCCATAGGGTGCCGCTCTCTCGCACGCTGCGGGGAACCGACTCCCATAGGGCGCCGCTCTCTCGCACGCTGCGGGGAACCGGCTCCCATAGGGTGCCGCTCATCCATCATCCATAAAGGCACAAACTTTAAGAATTATAAATTATAAATTATAAATATCATTATGAAAAATCTCTTCTTAATCACAATCTTATTTCTGTCCTTCGCCACAGCGTGGGGACAGAGCACAAGTGTTGTCCGCGTCGAGCAGCTTGGCGCCGACTATTCCACGACGCCGCCGAGAGTCGAGTTTCGCGTCTATTGGGACGAGGCGACCAGTAGCCGACACCTCGACTCGGTGTGGGTATTTGTCGATTACCAGCCCATCCATTCAAACGGCTCCCTGGGGGCGTGGACGCCCGCGACACTCACCTCGCCCACCGCCACGGCGCCCGGCACGGTTTCGTCGCTTAACGGTCGGGGTTTTTATCTGCACGGAACGCCGGCGGCAGGGTTTTCTTCCACCGTTACCGTCGAGCTGACCGGCCCGGTAGCCGGCGAGCGCTTTAACTGGTGCGCCTACGTGTCGGATTACCCGCCGAACGCTACGGCCGGCGCCGGTTTTTATGAGTTACACGGCACGCCGCCATTCGTTATTAACGGGTCGATTACCGAACCCACGCGGCAGTATTCCGGCTGCATCGACGTGCTTACCGACGCCACAGGTTGCCCCGGATTAGTGCCGCCGCCGACAGAAGTAACGGCCTTCACCGTGTCGGACGATACCATCTGCAAAGGCGAAACCGTAACGCTCGAAGCCGCCGCCACCGGCCATTCCCTTTACAGTTTTAACAACGGCAATACCTGGGTGCCGGGGGGTGCTTCGACCACGGTTTCCTTCGCGCCGGAAAGCACAACGACCTACACGGTACACGTGATGAGCGCCGGCGGCTGTTCGGCTACCGCCGGGCCATTGACCGTAACCGTACATGCCTCGCCGAATACGACGTTCATCAACCCGCCAACAACCGCCTGCGCCGGCAGTTCGATAACGCTCACCGTCGGCGACGGCAGCGGCTCGTATTGCTTTACGCAAAATTGCTCCGCCTGCGCCCGTAATCCCTACAGCAGCGGCAACGACAACCCGACCGATTTCGACTGTCAATACGGCAACGCCACCTGCACCTTTGAAGCATCGAACAGCTATACCGTCAGCCTGCCCGATTCGGGCAACGTAACCGTGTGCGTGCGGGTTGTTAATGAGCACGGCTGCCTCGACAGCGCCTGTGTAACCATTGGTATCCTACCGCTCCCCGCAACGCCCATCCTCGCCGGCGGGGGAATACTTTGCGCCTCCAATGACTCGCTGCACTGCTTCGGCGAGAGCGGCTATACGTATCAGTTGCAAAACAGCCTGCTGCAAAATGAAGGCGCCGTGAAAACCGGCGCCAATGCATCCTTAACATTCCCGATTAGCGCTACCGGCACTTATACGGTGGTGGTAACCGACCCCGTAACGAATTGCACGGCGCGGAGCAACGCGCAGACGGTCGATTTATCTATTCCGCCGGTAGCGCCCACTTCCTTAACGGCTAACGCCGATATATGTCTAAGCCTGCCGGCCACCCTTACCGCTTCCGGCGGGAACAAAGGTTCGGGCGCCGTATATGAATGGGGAACGGGAACCACCGTGGGAGAGAACCAGCTCTCGCCGGCCACCACTACCGCCGCATCGCGGACAATAAGCGTTACCACAACCGACACCTACTGGGTACGGCTAATCGGCACCACCACGTGTACCGATACCACCGCCGGAGCCGCCCTGCTGCCGATAACCGGCCCCGACTACGGATATACTACCGTAATCATTAGCGGCACTCCCCTTGATGTACAGAACGCGGACGCCAATGGCGGCGCCACCACCTGCTGGATGCCCAACCGTTTCTGCCCTCCCGGATGGCGCTGGCCGACCATAGCGGAAATGCGATACCTTGTGGAAAATCAAATTGTAGATGTTACTCAACATTGGTCTTCCGATAATTATGACGCTACCCGCGCATGGATTACTAATCCTGCCTCGGCAACTAGCCTCACTCACTGTCGGAATGTAATAGGAATATATCCGCTTGGCGATTGTGTCGCGCTGCCGTGGCTTAGCTGCGGATATGCTTTTTGCGGGTATAATTATATTATTTGGAATAAAACAGCCCTCCTTTTAGTCCGATGCGTAAGATAAACGCACGATGTCTTTTTAATTACGCATTACGCATTACGAACGATGAACTCGTAATTCGTAATGCGTAATTCGTAATTCATATAATGTTCTTATTATGATGAATTCCGGCAGGCGGTTGAAAACTTTGTAAAAAAATTAACATAACTATTCGTAAATATAAATAAAAATAACTATCTTTGCCGCTCAAAAAGTTTACCATCTAAAAAATTAGAATATGAGATTTGTCATTTCAAGTAGTGAATTAGTAAGTCACTTACAGTTAGTAGGGCGGGTGATAAGTAATAGAACCACCATGCCGATTTTAGACCATTTTTTATTTCGCTTAGCGGGGAATAAATTAAGTATTACGGCATCCGATATGGAAACCACGTTGGATACCGTGATTCCTATCGAGAATGTTACCGACGAAGGCGCCATTACCATTCCGGCGCGGTTGCTGCTCGATTCGTTGCGCGACTTTGCCGAACAGCCGCTTACATTTGTGGCCGATACGGACACTTACGCCATCGAAATCACGTGGGCCGGTGGCCGGTTCGACATCACCGGCCTGCCTGCCGAAGACTATCCGGTTAAACCGGAGCTTTCCGATGTGAAGACCCGTTTATCGATCCCGGCCAATGTGCTGCTCGACGCTATCAATCATACGCTGTATGCCACCGCCGATGATGAGTTGCGCCCGGTAATGAACGGTATTTTCTTTGATTTGGGCGAAGAAAATTCGTCGTTCGTAGCGACCGACGCGCACAAGTTAGTCTGCTATACCCGCAAGGATGTTGAGGCGAGCCATGCGTCGTCGTTCATTTTGCCGAAAAAGTCGGCCAATTTATTGAAAAACATTTTAGGCCGATTAACGGATGCCGTAACTATTGAATTAGACGACAAAAACGCGGTGTTTACGTTGCCGAACTACTCGCTGATTTGCCGCCTGATTGAAGGTACTTATCCGGCATACCGTTCCGTGATTCCGGCGGGTAACCCGTTCCACATTACTATTGACCGTGTCGATCTGTTGAATTGCGTACGCCGCGTGGCGGTCTATTCCAGTCAAGCCAGCAATTTAATTACACTGAAGATTGCCGACAATGTATTGACGGCTTCGGCGCAGGATTTGGATTTTTCGGTATCGGGCTACGAGCGGGTTACCTGTCAGTACAGCGGGGATGCAATGGCCATCGGTTTTAAAGCGAGTTTTCTGATCGATATTCTGAGCAACCTTTCTTCCCAAAATGTAGTGATTGAGTTGTCCGATTCCAATCGCGCCGGGCTGATTCTGCCGGTCGAAAAGAGCAATGAGAACGAAGATATTCTTACGTTACTGATGCCGATGATGATTGGATCGTAAGCGTTTTTAGTACGCCTGCATAATAAAAGGCCGGCCGATTGGGTTTATCCCGTCGGCCGGCCTTTGTTATTGCCATGCTGTACTATTCCGCTGTTTCGGCGGGTTTGGGTTCGTCGGTTATCAGGGCTATCCTGTCGCAGTAGTTATAGCCTAACGCGGCAAGGCGTTTCTTTTGCGCGGGCAGTTTATCGACAAAATGCTCCCAGTTCTTTCCGGCTTTTGGCGACCAGACGCTTTCCGATAACGCCAGCAACCGCGGCAACAACATGTACTCTACGTTTTCGGGCACAAATAAAAACTCCGCCCAAAGGTTCACCTGCCCGCCCTTAATAAAGGGGATGGCCGCGACGGGAAAACTTTCATAAACCGGGTCGAACGCATACACTTTCTGCAGGGGTAAAAATCCGCCAATCGCCGGCTGCGGTTCGGTAGCCGGGTCGGCCTGATAGTAGTCAATATAACAATAACTATTGGGCGCCATAATGATTTCGTTGCCACGTTCGGCGGCTTTAATAATCACGGAATCGCCCATCCATCCACGCCAGAACATAATGGTTGCACTCGACGATACGCCGCCTTCCAGAATTTCGTCCCATCCAATAATGCGTTTACCGTATTGACGAATATGCTGTTCGACTTCACGAATCATCCAGCTTTGCAGTTCTTCTTCGTTGGCTAATTGCAGGTTCTTAATCCGCTGCTGGCATTTGGCGCAGGTTTCCCAGTTTCCTTTCAGCGCTTCGTCGCCGCCGATGTGGATATACTCGGAGGGGAAAAGTTCGACGATTTCATCGACTACGTCTTTAAAAAATTGTATCACCCGGTCGTTGCCGCCGCACATAATGGCTTTCGGCGGCCAGTAGGGGCCAATTTGCACATAATAATTAAAGGTGTCGCAGGCAAACTCGGGATAGGATGCCAAAATTTCGGAACAGTGGCCGGGGATTTCAATTTCGGGAATGACTTCGATATTGCGCTGGGCGGCATAGGCAACAATTTCCCTGATTTGTTCTTTTGTATAATAGCCGCCGTACGTAGCCGGTTCGCCTTCCTTCGGCGGTTCGCCTTCCAGCCACGGTACGTCGCTGCGATCAACGCGCCAGGCGCCGATTTCCGTCAGCTTCGGATATTTTGCTATTTCAATCCGCCAGCCGTGGTCGTCGGTCAGGTGCCAGTGGAACTTGTTGATTTTGTACAACGCCAGCACATCCAAATGTTTTTTGATATATTCCATATCAAAGAAATGCCGCGATACGTCCAGCAAGTTGCCGCGCCATTCAAAGCGCGGATAATCGACAATCGTGGCTGCGCGGAGCGGAATACGTTCCGGTTTTTTAGCCGTTACGTCGGCGGGCGCCAGCTGGTACAGCGTTTGCAAAGCATAGACGAATCCCGCACCCGTATTGGCTTCAACGTACACCTCCCTGTCGGAAACCGTCAGGCTATAGCCTTCGCTGCCCAACTGCGGATTGGCGTCTGCGTTCTTATGGAAGACAATCGCGTTGAGGTTTGGCACACGTTCCCACTCCGGCTCGGCGGAAACAGCTAACGACAGCCCAAAATAACGGAGGATAAAATCCGGCGCATAATCCCTGATGTCATCGTCTTCGGCGACATTGAGGAAGAGCAGCGTCGTATTGCTGTCCAATATATAGTGGCCGGAAGCAAGCGTCAGTTTTACCGGTTCCGGCACAATGCCGACAGGTTGCGAGCATGCCGAGAGCATCAGTAGCAACCCTAAGATAGAAGTACAGGTTATTTTCATAAACATGAATGAATGTTGTTAATAAATGAATTAATTTTTATAAAATCGGATTTTACCAATTACGCGGCACAAAAGTAAAATTTATTTTTTGATTATACAAGAATATTTATTGTATCTTTGCACTCCCAAAAGCCATATAGCGGGTTATTGACCTATGGTGTAACGGTAGCACAACAGACTCTGGATCTGTTTGTATAGGTTCGAATCCTATTAGGTCAACGAAGAGAAAATCAATAAAAACAAAGCCTGTCAAGGATGACGGGCTTTGTTGTTTTTTGCAGAATGATGCAAAACCGATGGCTACATGCTCGCTGTTAATCCGACAGGGAGACCGCCGCAAATCCGGCACGACTTCGGAGCAAAGACGCGCGTATTTTCGGCGAAAAGATACGTATCTTCGGAGCAAAGATACGTATCTTCGGAGCAAAGATACGTATCTTCGGAGCAAAGATACGTATCTTCGGAGCAAAGATACGTATCTTTGGCGCAAAGATACGTATCTTCGGCGCAAAGTACCCGTTTCTGTTTGTACCGGTTCGAGCCCCGCCGGATTACAGGTTCATCCCTTGCGGGACATCGTTTCGTCGTTCCATCGCGCTACCGGCACCACGTCTAACGGCGCGCGTCGGCCGGCCTGAAAGAGGTAGTAACCGGTGATAGCAATCATGGCGGCATTGTCGGTTGTGAAGCGCAGTTCGGGCAGATAGACATGCCAGCCGCGTTGTTGGCCTTCGTCGAGCAGTCGCCGGCGCAGGCCGGAGTTGGCCGATACGCCTCCGGCGAGAGCTATTTCGCGGATGCCGGTTTGAGCGGCGGCCTTGATAAGGTTTTGCATCAATATTTCGATAATCGTATGCTGCAACGAGGCGCACAGGTCGTGCCGGTTTTCGTCGATAAAGACCGGATTTTCAGCCATGCGGTCGCGCAGGAAGTAGAGGAATGACGTCTTCAGGCCGCTGAAACTGTAGTCCAGTCCACCGGCCTGCGGACGCGCAAAGCGGAATGCGTGCGGGTTTCCCTGCGCAGCCAGGGTATCGACAGCAGGGCCGCCGGGGTACGGCAGTCCGATTGTTTTGGCGCATTTGTCGAACGCTTCGCCGGCGGCATCGTCAATGGTTTGTCCGATGGTTTCAAAATGCAGGAAACTGCGTACCACCATCAGTTGCGAATGCCCGCCCGAAACTAACAGGCACAGGAATGGGAACCCCGGATGAGGTGTCGGCTGTTCGGGCACATCAATAAAATGCGAGAGGATGTGCCCGTGCAAATGGTTCACTTCGACTAACGGGGCGCCGGTAGCCAGCGACAGCCCTTTGGCAAACGAAGTGCCTACGAGCAGCGATCCCATCAGCCCCGGCCCGCGCGTAAAGGCAATGGCGTCGAGCGCTGCCGGACGCACGCCGGCCAGGGTAAGCGCCCGGTGCGTAACCGGAATAATGTTTTGCTGGTGCGCCCGCGAAGCCAGCTCAGGAATAACGCCGCCGTACTGCCGGTGGACTTCCTGTCCGGCCAGGACATTCGACAGCAGCACGCCGTCGCAGATAACAGCCGCCGACGTATCGTCGCACGAACTTTCGATGCCTAAAATAATCATTTGCTTATTTGTAAAAAATATCCGAACTTTGCGTGCAAATATACAAAAATCGAACGAACAATGAAAAAAATCATCTCTTCCCCCCAGGCGCCGAAGGCTGTCGGCCCTTACAGCCAAGCCGTAGAAGCAAACGGAGTGCTGTATATTTCCGGCCAGTTACCGATCGACCCTTCGACCGGCGCCTTTGTCGAAGGCGCCGCCGCCGAGCAGACGGTGCAATGCCTCCGCAACATCGGCGCCATCCTGCAGGAAGCCGGCTACGGTTATTCGGATGTTGTTAAATCAACCGTGCTGATGGCCGATATGAACGACTTCGCCGCGATGAACGAAGCCTATGCCCGCTTTTATGCCGAGCCTTTCCCTGCGCGCGTAGCCTACCAGGTCGGGCGGCTACCGATGGGTGCGCTGATTGAAATAGAAACCATCGCCGCAAAATAAATCCCCAAACAAATCGGATATGAAATTAATAGAATGTGTCCCCAATTTCAGTGAGGGACGGAATCCGGCTGTCATCAAGCAAATTGCCGATGCCATCGAAGAAGTCGAAGGTGTGCGCCTGCTCGATGTCGATCCGGGCAAGGCGACCAACCGCACGGTTATAACCTTTGTCGGTGCGCCGGAAGCCGTTTGCGAAGCGGCGTTCCGGGCGGTAAGGAAAGCGTCGGAAGTGATCGACATGCGCCGGCATCACGGCGAACATCCGCGCTTCGGCGCTACCGATGTGCTGCCGCTCATCCCCATATCGGGCATTACGATGGACGAAACCGTCGGCTATGCGCGGCAGCTCGGTAAGCGTATCGGCGACGAGCTGCAAATACCGGTCTATGCCTACGAACAGGCGGCGTTCGACGACCGCCGGCGCAACCTTGCCTGCTGCCGCGCCGGCGAGTACGAAGGCCTCAAGGACAAACTGGCGACGCCGGAAGGCCGGCCTGATTTCGGCCCGGCGACATTTGTCCCCAAAACCGGCGCGGTGGCCGTCGGCGCACGGAATTTTCTGATAGCCTACAATGTCAACCTCAATACTACCTCCACGCGCCGCGCCAATGCCGTAGCCTTCGACGTGCGCGAAAAAGGCCGCCCCGTGCGCGAAGGAAACCCGTTTACAGGCAAGAAAAAAACGGATGCCGACGGCCGTGAAATCTGGCAGCCGGGGCTGCTCAAAGCCGTGAAAGGGATTGGATGGTATATCGAAGAATACGGCATCGCGCAAGTCTCAATGAACCTGACCGACCTTACCGTTACGCCCCTGCACGCGGCCTTCGATGCGGTATGCGAGCGGGCGCAGGCACGCGGACTGCGCGTAACCGGCTCGGAACTCGTAGGCCTGGTCCCGCTGCAGGCGATGCTCGACGCCGGTCGTTATTTCTTAACAAAACAGCAACGCTCGGCGGGCATCCCCGACGAAGAGATTATCCGAATCGCCGTGCGCACGATGGGCTTGAGCGAACTGTCGCCGTTCGACCCGAAGAAAAAAATCATCGAATACGTCATGGCCGGCGACGCAGCCCCCAAACTGACTGACAAAACCCTGACCGGCTTCGTTTACGAAACGGCGAGCGAAAGCCCGGCTCCCGGCGGCGGGTCGGTGGCGGCCTGCATGGGCGCGTTGGGCGCGGCGCTGGGCGGTATGGTCGCCAACCTGTCGGCACACAAGCCCGGCTGGGACGAGCGCTGGCAAACTTTTTCCGGCCATGCCGAAAAAGCCAAAGACTATATGAACCGGCTGCTGCTGCTTGTCGATGAAGACACGTGCGCCTTCCGCCGGATTATGGACGCCTTCGCCCTGCCCAAAGGCACCAACGCGGAAAAGGCGACACGGAAAGAGGCCATACAGGTCGCCACGCGCTATGCCACCGAAGTCCCGCTGCGCATAATGTCGCTCTGCTGTGACTGCTTACAGGTGATCAAAGCGATGGCCGAAACAGGCAATCCCCATTCGGCAAGCGATGCGGGCGTGGGAGCGCTGGCGGCGCACGCCGGCGTACGGGGCGCATGGCTCAATGTGAAAATCAATGCCGCTTCGCTCGACGATAAGGAATTTGTCGAACAATGTATCCGCGATAGCGAAATAATAGCCGCACGGGCGAAGCAGCTCGAGCAGGAGATCCTGGACGCGGTTGAATTAAAAATTATGAATTAAAAATTAAAAATGGCAAAGAAATTTACAGAGACTATCACCGACTACAAACGGATTACAGGCGATTTGCAGCGGCGGATTTATAAGCCCGTGTATCTGCTCATGGGCGAAGAGCCGTACTATATCGACCAAATCAGCCAGTATATTGCCGAGCATGTATTGACCGAAACCGAACGCGGGTTTGACCGGCAAATATTATACGGCATGGATATTACCACGCCGCAGCTCATCGATACGGCGCGGCGGTATCCGATGGTAGCCAACCACCAGGTCGTGATTGTCCGCGAAGCGCAGGACATGAAGAAGATCGAGCTGCTCGAAGCCTATGTCCGAAAACCGCTCGCCTCGACCATCCTCGTGCTGTGCTATAAAGGCAAAACGGTGGACAGGCGCACCTCGTTCTATAAACTGACAGCCGCCGCCGGCGAGGTGTTTGAAACCGCTAAACTTTACGACAACGACGTCGAAGGCTGGATAATCAATTACCTGAAAGAAAAGAACTGTATCATCGACCCGAAGGCCAACAACATGTTGATGGAATATGTAGGCCATGACCTCTCCAAAATCATTCGGGAAATCGACAAGCTCTTCACCCTGCTGCCCGAAGGCAGCAAGCATATTACCGCCGAACATATCGAGAAGAACATCGGCATCAGCAAAGATTATAATACGTTTGAACTGAACGCGGCCATCTTCCGCCGCGATGTGGTGAAGGCCAACCGCATCCTCAACCATTTTGCACAAAACCCCACCGGCGACCCGATGATACTTACCATCAACGCCCTGTTTCTGGAGTTTTCGCGTGTCCTGAAGCTGCATTTCCTGCGGTACAGCAACCCCGGCAATGTGCAGGACAGGGACGCAGCAGCGGTGTTGGGCACCAAGCCCTATTTCCTGAAAGACTACCGGAGCGCAGCGCAAAACTACTCTTTCAGCAAGACCCTTGAGGTCATCTCTCTGTTGCGCGACTATGACATGCGCAGCAAAGGGTTCGGCAACGGCGCCGCCACCCACGGCGACCTGCTGCGGGAATTGGTGTTCCGAATTATGCACTGATAATGAAATTGCCTGCCGACGCTTCGCGTAATTCCTAATTCCTCCTTTCCTTCCTTCTTTTCTTTTCGTTTATCAGCATTTGCAGCTCTTCGCCCATCTGGCTGCTGATGCCGGCGTTTTCCTGCGCCCGGCGGATAAGGTAAGGCAGGGTCTCTTTGAGCGGCCCGTACGGAATATATTTGGATACGTTGTACCCCCTGCCCGCCAGCTCGTAGGTGATGTTATCGCGCATCCCGTACAGTTGCGAGAACGAAACAATCTGGCTGTCGGGCGCCACGTTGTACTCCTGCATCAAGGCGACCAGCAGGGCGGTACTTTCGGTGTTATGGGTGGCGGCGCAGAACGACACCCTGTCGAGATGCGCGATGCACAGGCGCAGCCCGTCGTTGTACGCCTTATCGACCGCTTCCTTCGTCGGGAATACCGGCGACGGGTAGCCCATCTTCGCCGCGCGGTCGTTTTCCTGTTCGTGGTAGGCGCCGCGAACTAACTTCAGACCGATTTTATAATCGGCCGTATCAATCAACCGCTGCAGGTAGGCGAGGCTGTCGGTGCGGTAGAACTGGATGGTGGTATATACCACTTGCGTTTCGCGGTTATATTTCTGCATCATGGCTTCGGCCGCCGCGTCGATAGCCGGGTTAATCCATGTTTCTTCGGCGTCGATAAAGAACTTTTTACCCTGCTCTGCCGCCGCCGCGCACAGGGCATCGAGACGGCTGTAAAAGTCGGCATACCGTTGTTGTTCCGCATCGGTGAGCGGGTCGTTTTTCGATACTTTTTCCAGCAGCGGCCGGTCGCAGATGCCGGTGATTTTAACGCAGGCAAACGGCACATTGTGCTGCTCGCCGGCAAAACGGATCGACGCCAGGATGTTTTCCCGCGTCGTTTCCTGCTTCTCTTTCGTGTCGGCCTGCTCGGCCGAATAGTCGGAAATAGCATTCACGCGGTGCGCGGCCAGCCGTTCGACTATCTTTTTGGTTTCATCCAGTGTTTCGCCTCCGCAGAAATGCTTGAAAACCGTACGGCGAATCGCCCATTTCACGCCGGGAATCCACATCACCCACGGCAGCGCCACCTGCCCGAACCGGATCAGCCACCGGTAGCGCACCGCTTTAAAGATTAGAATAGATGTTGTAAGCTCTTCGCTGTTCTTTTCCGTGATCGACGACGGAACCTGTGAAAAATTGATGTCCATGATTGAATGAATGCAGTTAAATGCAGTTAGCGTTGTTAATGTGTTAATATAATTAATAAAATAAATAGCGCATTGTCCGGTTACTTTTCTCCATACCTTGGAGATCAACCTCTATCCGCCGGCCTCCATACTTAATTCCGTAAAATATTTATAGAATAGCGGTATCGTTTCGATGCCCTTGTAGAAATTCCACAGCGGGTAGTTCTCGTTGGGCGAGTGAATCGCGTCGCTTGAGAGCCCGAAGCCCAGCAGGATTGATTTAATGCCCAGCACTTCCTCGAAGGTCGCGATAATCGGGATGCTGCCGCCGCTGCGGAAAGGCACGGGCGCTACGCCGAACGTTTCGGTCAGCGCCTTCTCGGCCGCGCGGTACGCCGCCGAGTCGGTGGGCGACACATACGGCGGGCCGCCGTGGCTGGGTCTTACCTGCACCTTCACCGACGCCGGCGCAAGATGCTCAAAGTACGCCGTAAACAGGTCGATCACCCGTTGCCAGTTCTGGTTTGGCACCAGCCGCATTGACAGTTTGGCAAAAGCCTTCGACGGAATCACGGTCTTCGTCCCTTCCTCCGTATAGCCGCCCCAGATGCCGTTCACATCGAGTGCCGGACGGATGCCCGTGCGTTCCGGGGTGCTGTAGTCCTTTTCGCCCTCCACCGCGTCGATGTCCAGCGCTTCGCGATAGGCTTCGGGCGAGAACGGCGCACGGGCTAACCGGGCGCGTTCGGCCGGCGACAGCGCTTCGACATCGTCATAAAAGCCGGGAATCGTAATACGTCCGTCGGCATCGTGCAGCGCGGCAATCATCCGGCACAAGACATTAATCGGGTTGGCCACCGCCCCGCCGTACAGGCCTGAATGCAGGTCGCGGTTGGCGCCCGTAACTTCCACCTCGACATACGACAGCCCCCGCAGGCCGGCCGTAATCGACGGCACGTCGGGTGCAATCATCCCGGTGTCCGACACTACTATAATATCCGCGCAAAGCCGCGCCTTATTTGCCCTGCACCACGGTACAAGGCTTCCCGAGCCGATTTCTTCTTCGCCTTCTATCATAAACTTCACGTTGCACGGCAGCGTACCTGTACGTACCATCGCCTCAAAGGCTTTGGCGTGCATAAAGCCCTGCCCTTTGTCGTCGTCGGCGCCGCGGGCGTAAATCTTCCCGTCGCGGACGACCGGCTCAAACGGCGGTGAGAGCCACAATTCGACGGGGTCAACAGGCATCACGTCGTAATGCGCGTACACCAGCACCGTCGGTTTTTGCGGGTCGATAATCTTTTCGCCATAAACGACCGGGTGTCCGTCGGTCGGGCATACCTCGGCGCGGTCGGCGCCCGATGCCAGCAGGCTGTCTTTCCAATACGCCGCCGCGCGCAGCATGTCGGCGCCGTGTTGTTTGTCGGCGCTCACGGACGGGATGCGCAGCAGCGCAAAAAGTTCGTCCAAAAAACGCGGACTGTTGGCTTCAATGTAACGGAGAATAGTTTGTCTCATAATAAATGGTTTGAATGTTGATAAAAATGGATGGCCGATTTTCCGTCAGGATGTATAATGAAAAACGCCGGCATCGCTTTTGATGGTCAGCTGTGCACCCTGCGCAGCCTCGACGCGACCGATAACCTGCGCGTCGATATTGTACTGTCCGGCGATAGCCACGAGCGCCGCCGCGATGCCTTCCGGCACGTACAGTTCGAAGCGGTGTCCCATGTTAAATACCGTGTACATTTCCCGCCGGCTGACGCCGCTTTCCTGTTGAATGATGTCAAAAAGCGGCGGCAGCCGAAACAGGTTATCCTTTATAATATGCCGGTTTTCGACAAAATGAAGCGCCTTCGTCTGCCCGCCGCCGGAGCAGTGTACCATCCCGTGAATCTGCCGGCGGAAGCGGCGCAGCATCTCCCCGACAACCGGCGCGTACGTCCGCGTAGGCGACAGCACTAACTTACCGTAAGTCATCCCCGTCAACGGCTCGACGTCGGTCAGACCTTTGCTGCCCGTATAGGCCAGTTCCTTTGCAATGTGATGGTCGAATGTCTCCGGGTATTTTTTTCCGACATATCCGGCAAAAACATCATGCCGCGCCGACGTCAGGCCGTTGCTGCCGATGCCGCTGTTGTATTCCGTTTCATAAATCGCCTGCCCCGACGAGGCCAGCCCGACAATCACATCGCCCGCCGCAATACGCGCATTGTCGATGATGTCCTCCCGGCGGGCGCGCGCCACCACCGTGCTATCTACGATAACCGTCCGCACCAGGTCGCCCACATCGGCCGTTTCGCCGCCGGTGAGGTAAAGATGGATGCCGAGGTCTTTCATTTTTTCAATAAATGCCTGCGTCCCGTCGATGATGGCGGCAATCACTTCGCCCGGCACCAGCAGGCGGTTCCGCCCGATGGTTGATGAAAGCAGGATGCCGTCGGTGATGCCGACACAGAGCAGGTCGTCGGTATTCATCACAATGGCGTCCTGGGCAATGCCTGCCCAGACGCTCATGTCCCCCGTCTCGCGCCAGTAAGCGTAGGCCAGCGACGATTTGGTGCCGGCGCCGTCGGCGTGCATCACGGTGCAATAATCGGGGTCGCCCGACAGTATATCGGGAATAATTTTACAAAATGCCTTCGGGAAAAGTCCCCTGTCCGTATTCCGTATTGCCCGGTGTACGTCCTCTTTGGTAGCCGAAACGCCGCGCCTGTCGTATATGTTCATGCCTGTCATCTTTTATAAATGAGACGGCAAGTTACGAAATTTCCGGCAACTTTGCTATTCATTGCACAATTTATCGGTAAACAAAAGGCCGAGCAGGTGGTCGTACTCGTGCTGGAAAATCACGGCCGTAAACGTCTCCGTGCGGCTATATCCCTCCAGTCGTTCGCGGACAGGATCGCCGTCTTCGTTATAATATTCCACCTCGAGCCAGGGGTAGCGCACGGAATTTCCGCTCACCCCGGGCATCGACAGACAGCCGTCGCGGACAAAGCAAATCGTCGTATCGGGATGTGCCACGATTTTAGGATTGATAACCGCCACCACCGGTGCGTCGGGCAGGTCGAAGCGCTGCATGAGGAAGATATTTTTCGATATGCCGATTTGCGGTGCGGCAATGCCCACGCCCTCTGCCGCCGCGAGTGTGGTTTTCATCCGGGCGATAAGCAGGGGCAGCACCGGGTCGTTCAGATTGCTGACTGCGCGACAGGGCTTGCGCAGTTTCAACGAGTCCTTCCGGTCGGTTATTTGCAGGATTCGGAACGGTGTTTCTTCCGTGCCGGCGGTTATCAGCGCCCGCTCCTTCGTCGAAAAAGAGGAGAGGTAATAGCAGGTCGAAGATAGCAGTCCGCCCGCGACAATTAACGATAGTAGTATTTTTTTCATCATTCAAAATAATCTGTTTGGGGCTGCAAGTTAGCTTATTTTTCTCAAATAGCAGATAAATTTTAGCAACTGCGTTTTTTTTTCTACCTTTGCGCCCTCAAACCGGATTCGGGGTGTAGCGCAGTTGGCTAGCGCGCCACGTTCGGGACGTGGAGGCCGTGTGTTCGAGTCACATCACCCCGACGGAATAACAGTCCTAAGTTTTATTATGTAAAGGCCGTCGCAATATTCAACATTGCGACGGCCTTTGTTTTTTGAATTACGAATTAAATACGAATTAAGAACAACGAATTAAATACGAATTACGGATTAATTACAAATTACGAATCCCCCGTCAAACAAAAACGCGGCCGGTAGAGATACCGGCCGCGTTCCCATTCGTTCTTAATTCGTAATTCGTAATTTGATGCCATAGTTATATTTGTTTTTTTTCATAAAACGTTTATATTTAATTGATTTAATAATATTCCTACCGGTTTTAGGCAGAAATTTAGCCCCGTTAGTGAATTCACTAACGGCGTTAGTGAGTTCACTATTCACGTTAGTGAGTTCACTATTCACGTTAGTGAGTTCACTATTCACGTTAGTGAGTTCACTATTCACGTTAGTGAGTTCACTATTCACGTTAGTGAGTTCACTATTTACGTTAGTGAGTTCACTA
>JAISXF010000025.1 GCA_031270845.1 Prevotellaceae bacterium | reverse complement strand
AATGCCGAATTTGCGCGTCCGCTAAAAGACCTCTCCGACGGCGACCATACTGTTATCGAGGCCATCCCGCAGCAAATCTATACCGGTGAGCCGATAACCGTTATTCCCACGGTTTATTTCTATGATACTGACACCTCTGCGGTGAAGCTCGAGCTGGGTAAGGATTTTTCCGTCACCTATAAAAATAATATAGAGGTGGGCATGGCGCAGCTCACCATCCACGGCAAGGGCGGCTACAAAGGACAGGCCGGCAGAGCCTTTGATATTGTGCGCCAGGTGTGAGCGGGGGAGAATTACGAATTACGAATTACGAATTACGGGTTACGAATTACGAATTACGGGTTCATCGTTAAATTCGTAATTCGTAATTCGTAATTCGTAATTAAAAAAACGCTATGCGTATAGGATTTGATGCCAAGCGCGCGTTCCGGAACTTCACAGGGCTGGGTAATTACAGCCGCGCGACGATTGCTATTCTGTCGGATTTTTATCCTGACAATCAGTATTTTTTATATACTCCGTTTTACAAAAAACACCCGCTGCTGTCGTTTGCTCACCGGCCGAATATTACGGTGCGCGGCCCCGAAGGGTTTTTGAAACGGATACCGCCGGCCTGGCGCTCGCTGGGCATTGTTGATGATATCCGGTTTGATAAAATCCAGCTCTTCCATGGCCTCACCGGCGAGCTGCCGATGATGATAGGCGCCAAAACACGCACCATCGTTACGATTCACGATTTGATATTTCTGCGCTATCCCGAATATTATAAATCATTCGACCGCTGGATTTACACGCGCAAATACCGGGCGGCCTGCGAACGCGCCGATTTGGTAATCGCCATCAGCGAACAGACAAAGCTCGATGTGATGGAGTTTTTCGGCGTCGAGGAGCAGAAAATCAGGCTGGTGTACCAGGGCTGCGACCCCCAGTTTTACCGGACTGTAACCGACCTTGAGAAACACAATGTGAGCGCGCTCTACCGCCTGCCGGCGAAATATGTGCTGTATGTCGGCACGATAGAAGAGCGGAAGAACCTGGCGACGCTGGTGCGCGCCCTGCCGCTGCTGCCCGACGATGTGCATCTGGTGGCCGTCGGGCGCGGCATGGCCTACTGTACAAAAGTGAAGGAAGAGATTGAAGCGAGGAAACTCACGTCCCGCGTATCGTTCCTGCATTCGGTCGCCTTCAGTCATTTGCCGGCCATTTACCGGCAGGCGCAGGTCTTTTGCCTGCCGTCGCTCTTCGAGGGCTTTGGTATTCCGGTGCTGGAGGCGCTCAATGCCGGCGTGCCGGTGGTAACGTCGAACATATCGAGCCTGCCCGAAGCCGGCGGGCCGAGCGAACTGTATGTTACGCCGACCGACGAGGTGGAAATCGCCGCCGCCATCCGCCGCGTTCTCGACGATGCCGGCCTGCGCCGGCGGATGATCGCCGGCGGGTTGGAACATGCCGCCCTGTTTCACGAGCAGTCGATTGCCAAAAATATGTGGAACGTTTACAGCGAACTGTTGCCATGACCGCGATTGTAGAAAAGGCCGCGCAAACGCTGGGCGCCGGCGGGCTAATCCTTTACCCGACCGATACCGTATGGGGCATCGGCTGCGATGCGACCGACGCCGATGCCGTCGCCCGCGTCCTTGCGCTCAAACGACGCGCCGACGACAAAGGCTTCATTGTCCTTGTCGATAGCGTGGAGATGCTCCGCCGCTATGTAACCCGCCTGCCCGATATTGTTGTCCGTTTCATAAAAGGGGCTACCATGCCGCTGACTTTTATCTATCCGCAGGCGCGGAATCTGGCCGGGAATGTGCCGGCGGCCGACGGCAGCGTGGCGATACGTGTCGTCCGTCATCCTTTTTGCGAACAGCTGCTGCGGGCATTCGGCAAACCGTTAGTATCGACCTCGGCCAATGTGTCGGGGCAGCCGCCGCCCGACGGTTTTGACGCTATCGCCGCTACCGTCCGGCGCGGCTGCGACTTTATCGTCCCGCTCGCCTGCGAAGGCACGCCCACCGGCAGCCCGTCGATAATTATCAGGCTCGACCGCTACGGCAAACTCAGAATCATGCGGCCATAAAGGATATGGATGAAAAGGGATGAATGGATGGCCGCCGCCGGGAACCCGTTTATTCATTGTCATCGATTTTCATCTGTCAATATGCAATATTTTCACTACCTTTGCTTCCTGTTTATATAAAATTATGGCGAAAGAAAAAGATCACATGCAGCCGAAACGCCCCGGAGTACTGAAAAACAAGTACCGGCTGACGGTTTATAACAATACCACCCTCGACCAGCTCTGGCATCTTCGGACATCGGGACTGGGCGCAATGGTGTCGGGCATGCTGTTTATCCTGATGCTGGTGGTTGTCATCACGGTGCTGATTGCGTTCACCGGCTTGCGCGAGTTTATTCCGGGCTACCCCGACGCCACCACCCGCGAAAAGTTAGTGAACAACGCCCTGCGCGCCGACTCGCTCGAGCGGGCATTGCTCCGCTGGGAGCGGCATCTGACCAATATCAACCTCCTGCTGGCGGGCAAAGACCCGCTGCCGATTGATGCAAAACGCCCCGATTCGGTACGGGTGCAGGACGCCTCGGCGCCCTTTGTGCTTTCGCGGGAAGACTCGCTGCTGCGGCGCGAAATCGAGGAGAACGACAGCTATAACCCCCTCCCGCATACCGCCGCCGCCGGCGGACAGGCAGGTATGACGGCCTCTATCGAAAGCCTGTTTCTCTTCCCGCCGCTGCAGGGCGCCATTACCGATTCGTTTAACCTCAAAACAGGCCATACGGCGATTGATATAGTCGCCCAGCCGAATGCGCCGGTGATGGCCGTGCTCGACGGTACGGTCATTATTGCCGACTGGGTTCCGGCGACGGGCAATGTAATCCAGGTCCAGCACGACTACGGCATTATCTCGGTGTACAAGCATAACGAGAAGCTGCTCAAAAAGCAGGGCGACCGCGTGAAGGCCGGCGAGGCGATTGCGATTGTCGGCAATTCGGGCGAGCTCACCACCGGGCCGCACCTGCATTTTGAACTCTGGCATAACGGCGCGCCGGTCGATCCGCTGCGCTATATTAAATTTTAATATCGGATGGCCGCGAAAAAACGGATAGCCGTGTTGGGCTCTACCGGCTCCGTCGGGCGGCAGGCGCTGGAGGTTATCGGGCAGCATCCGGAGGCCTTCACGGCCGAAGTGCTTACGGCGCATAACAACGCCGCGCTGCTCATCGAACAGGCTATGGCCTTCCGGCCGAATGCCGTCGTGATAGGCAATGAGGCGAAGTACGGCGAGGTGGCGGAAGCCTTGCGCCCGTATGATGTGAAAGTCTTTGCCGGCGCCGAAGCCATCGGCGAAGTAGCGGCCTGGTCAACGGTTGATATGGCGCTCTCGGCGCTGGTCGGCTTTGCGGGCTTGCAGCCGACGCTGTGCGCCCTGCGTGCCGGCAAGCCCGTGGCGCTGGCCAACAAGGAAACGCTGGTGGCGGCGGGCGCGCTGGTTATCGAAACCGCTCTGGCGCACCGGGCGCCCCTGTTGCCGGTCGATTCCGAACATTCGGCCATTTTCCAGTGCCTGGCCGGCGAGCAGGGCGAGGTAGAAAAAATATACCTCACTGCCTCGGGCGGGCCGTTCCTGCATACGCCGGCGGCGCAATTAGCCACTGTGACCAAGCACGAGGCCCTGCGCCACCCGAAATGGTCGATGGGCGCGAAGATTACTATTGACTCGGCTACGATGATGAACAAGGGACTGGAAGTCATCGAAGCGCACTGGCTCTTCGGCCTGAGTGCCGAGCGCATTGAGGTGCTTGTTCACCCGCAGTCGATAATTCACTCGATGGTGCAGTTTACCGACGGGGCGGTGAAGGCGCAGTTAGGCGCGCCCGATATGACGCTGCCTATCCGGTATGCGCTCGGTTACCCGCAGCGGCTGCCTGCTGCTGTGGCGCGCATCGACTTCACGCAGGCCGGCGCGCTGACCTTCCTGCCGCCCGACACGGCCAAATTCCCCTGCCTTGCGCTCGCCGGCGAAGCCCTCCGGCAGGGCGGCAACATACCCTGCGCCATGAATGCCGCGAACGAGGCCGCCGTAGAAGCATTCCTGCATGACCGTATCCGGTTTACCGATATTCCCCGCATCATCGAAAAAGCGATGCGGCAAACGCCCTTCATTGCCGCCCCGTCCCTGTCCGACCTGCAGGAAACGTTTCAATTTGGGATGGCCTGCGGGCATTCCCTGAACGGGAATTGAATGGATTTCCCCTACAACGTCTTTACGCATTTCTTCAACCAACAATTTGAGCAATTGAGCACCCATGGGTCTAACCCATGTGTCCCCGTGGCACAGCCGCAAGCGCAACAACCTGTTTTTTTGTATGCGTACAATACGTCTCACGTCTCCCGTCTCATGTCTCCCGTCTATCGTCTATCGTCTTCCCGTCTTGCCTCTGTCCGTCTCCCGTCTGTTTTTTGTTCTTCAAAATCAAAAAAAAGATGTTACCTTTGTCGGCTCAATTATGTTGCAACAAACGGACAAACATTAATCACAGTAAATATTCATCATTAATCATTCGCCATTATTATGGAAGTCGTTTTAAAAATTGTACAGCTGGTTCTGTCGCTCTCGCTGCTGATATTTGTGCACGAGATGGGTCATTTTTTCTTTGCCCGCGTATTTGGGATGCGGGTCGATAAGTTTTATCTGTTTTTTAATCCCTCGTTCTCTATCCTGCGGGCAAAGCGGATTGGCGGGCGGTGGCGGTTGAGCTGGTTTTCGCCGGCGCCGCCTGCTGACTGGTCGGAACACCCCGAAAAAACCGAATGGGGCATCGGCTGGCTGCCCTTCGGCGGCTACTGCAAAATCGCCGGCATGATCGACGAGAGCATGGACAAGGAACAGCTAAAACAACCGCCGCAGAGCTGGGAATACCGGTCGCGACCGGCCTGGCAGCGAATATTTGTGATGGTCGGCGGCGTGCTGTTCAATGTCATTTTTGCGATACTTATTTACTGGGGGATGCTCTTTACCTGGGGCGAGCAGTATATTGCCAACCGCGACGTCGCCTACGGCGTGCATTGCGATTCGCTGGCGCTGGAGATGGGCTTTCGCCATGGCGACCGGATTGTGTCGTTCAGCGGGGAGCCCGTCGAGCGGTTTATGAATATTCAACCCAACGATAAAATTCGTGCCGACATTCAAATCTCCCTCATCCGTAACCGTGCGGAAGAGGCTTCGGTGGTGCGCGACGGCGATACCCTTTCGTTCCCTATCGACGCGCATTATATCCGAACCCTGCTGGGGCGGCGGCAGTTCCTCTTTTCGCCGCGCTACCCGTTTGTGGTTGACAGCATCGCAGCCACGTCGCACAATGCGCAGTCGGGGCTGCTGGCGGGCGACCGGATTGTCGCCATCGATTCGACGCCGGCGCTCTGGCCTGACCTCCGGCAGACTTTGCTGGGATACGCCGGAGAGGCGGTCGGCCTGACCGTCGAGCGTGGCGATTCGCTGCTTGTCATCGCCGCCGCCGTGAACGACGAGGGGCAAATCGGCGTCTATAGCCGGACGATATTCGAGGTGCTGCCCGTAACGACGCAGCGTTATAACCTCCTTTCGGCGTTGCCGGTGGGCGTGGTCAAAGGCTACGACGGCATTGTCGATTATGTGAAGGAGCTGCGGCTGATATTTTCGCCCGACACGGAAGCCTACAAGTCGGTCGGGAGTTTTATCACGATAGCCAATGTGTTTCCGGGCGAGTGGAACTGGTACAGTTTTTGGGAAATCTGCGGCATGCTGTCGATTATGCTGGCGGTGCTTAATATCCTTCCCATCCCCGCGCTCGACGGCGGCCACCTGATGTTTGCGCTTTACGAATTAATATCGCGCCGCAAAGCCAGCGACAAGTTCGTTGAAGTTGCCCAGTGGATCGGTTTCCTGTTCCTGATAGCCTTAATGCTGCTGGCGTTTGGCAACGATATTATACGCTACGTTTTTTAATTACGAATTACGAATTACGGCTTGCGCCGGATAAATTACGAATTACGAATTACGCATTACGGCTTACGAAAGAACATAGACAATAGACAATAGAACATAGACGGCTTCCGCCGGATAAATTACGGCTTCCGCCGGATAAATTCCGCATTAAAACGCCCCCTCCTTTTCCACTCCATTCCCCTCCTTCGGAGGGGTGCCCGCAGGGCGGGGTGGTTCCTCCCCCTCCTCTCCCCAAAAATTCCCCTCCTTTTCCCCTCCATTCCGCATTACGGCTTCCGCCGGATGAATTACGGCTTCCGCCGGATAAATTACAGATTCCTTACGTTTCTTTTTTTTAAAAAAATAAACCGCCGCTAAAGCAAAAATCGATTTCGGGAGCTCCCAAAAACTTTTCGGGAGCTCCCGAAATCTTTTCGGGAAGCCCCGAAATCTTTTCGGGAGCTCCCGACGACTTGTCGGGAACTCCCGACGACTTGTCGGGAACTCCCGAAATCTTTTCGGGAAGCCCCGACGACTTGTCGGGAGCTCCCGACGACTTGTCGGGAACTCCCGAAATCTTTTCGGGAAGCCCCGAAATCTTTTCGGGAGCTCCCGAAAAGTTTTTGGGAGCTCCCAAAATCGATTTTTGCTTTAGCGGCGGTTTATTTTTTTTAAAAAAAGACGTAAGGAAGCCATAATTTATCCGGCGCAAGCCGTAATTCGTAATTCGTCATTCGTAATTCATCCGGCGCAAGCCGTAATTCGTAATTCGTCATTCGTAATTTATCATTGCGCTTCCCTGCTGCAGGCGGTAATTTTTCGGCGTCGTGCCGAATTTTTGGGAAAATGCGCGGTAGAAGCTGCCGCGATTGGCAAAGCCGGCTTTGTACATGATTTCGTCAATCGACAGCTGGGTGGTAATTAACAGTTTCTCGACAATAGTGAGGCGGTATTCTTTGATTAAATCGGCGGGCGTCTGGTCGGTGATTTTTTTCATCCGGCGGGCGAGGTGGCGGGCGCTCATGCCTAACTGCGAGGCCAGATAGTCGGTCGAAAACGCCGTGTCGGTGATGTTTGCGTCAATAATTTTAATGGCTTTGTCGAGGAACGTCCGCTCGTCTTTGTGGATGTACTTCCCGCCGGTGAGTTCAAAGGAGCTGATGATGGAATTGTAGTAATCTTTCAAATCATCCTGCCGTTGCAGGAGGCGGTCGGCAACGGATTTGAGATATTCAACATTAAACGGTTTGGTGATATACATTTCGGCGCCGGCTTCGATGCCTTCGACCTGCTCTTCGGGCGTATTTTTGGCCGAAAGCAGGATATAGGGAATATGGCCGGTGTGCCTGTTGGCTTTGATTTGCTTAAGCAGCGCGATGCCGTCGAGCTGCGGCATCATAATGTCGGAAATAATGAGCTGCGGACGGATGCGCTCCAGCACTTCCATGACCGTCGCGGGGTCGTCGATGGGGATAATATTATAGTGTTCCTTAAATATTTCGGATACAAACCAGAGCATCTCGGGGTCGTCGTCGATGACGAGGATGGTGGAGCGGGATTTGATAAATTTATAGTCTTCGGTTTCGACAACGGTTTTGTTGCTGCCGAAATTTTGCAGCAGCAGCGCTTCTTCGCTGTGCATTTCCCGTTTTCCGTGTACATTCGGCTCCTGATAAGGCAGTCGCACCTTAAATTCGGTGAACGCATCGGGGTCGCTCTGGACGCTGATTTCCCCGTTGAGCAGCATCACCATATTATGGCAAATGGCCAGTCCCAGCCCGTTGCGCGACGAGAGCCCCCGGCGCGTTTGCCGTTCAAAGTTTTCCAATACCGTATAGCGGTCGAATATCAGCGGGATGTCCTTTGCTTTAATCCCTTTTCCGGTATTGGCGACCAGCATTTGCAGGGTGTTGCCGTCAATCTCGACGGCGACTTCTATTTTTCCGCCGTCGGGCGTATATTTAAAGGCATTCGAGAGCAGGTTGGTCAGTATTTTGGTGATGCATCCCTTGTCGGAGTTCCATTCTACGGGGTCGTCAATATGAATTTGGTAGTCGATATTCCGCGTTTCGGCCAGGTCGATGAACGATTCGGCAATATTCCGGGTCAGGTCGGCTATCAGCAGCGGCTCGATGATGCAGGATTTGTGGCCGGTTTCTATGCGCCGGAACTCGATAAGCTCCTGTATAAGCGAGTTCAGCCGTTCGGCGTTTTTCAGTATCAGCGTGGCGTATTTCTTTACAAAGGTGTCGGTGCCGGCGTATGATACAATGCGGGCGCATGGCCCGTAGATGAGCGTGAGCGGCGTGCACAGTTCGTGCGTAATGTTGGTAAAAAACCGGAGTTTCGATTCGTAGATTTCTTCTTTTTGCTGCTGGTTCATTTTTTCAATCATCGCCGTCCGCTTGTGTTTGTATGATGTCCGCACCATCCACAGCGCCGCGTACAGCCCCGCCGCGCACAGCAGGATGTAAATCAGGTACGCCCAAATTGTTTTATACCATGGCGGCAGGATTACGATTTTGAGTGCGTAGTCGTTCTGGGGCGCCGCGACGATGCCGTTGTCGTATTTGATATGCAGGACGTATTCGCCGGGGGGGACTTTGGTGAACGTAACCACATTCGAGAAACCCTTGTCGAACCACTGGTCGTTAAAGTTTTCGAGGGTGTAGGCATAGCGGTAATGCTGCCCGTTGATGTAATCGGGCGCAATAAAGGAGATAGAGAAAAAGTTTTGTTCGTAAGGCAGTTCGAGGTACTCGCCGTGTTTTGTCCGGCGCATGAAATCGACTAAATTATATTCGTTTTCATAAATCTTCAGTCCGGTAAAGTAAATCGGCGGCGTAAATTCCCGCCCTTCGAACACGTCCTGCGTAATGGACAGAAAGCCGTTTGTGCCGCCGAAAAAGAGGATACCGGTTTTCTCGTCGCGGAAGTATGCGCCGTCGCTAAATTCGATGACATCCAGTCCGTTTTTATGATTATAAATGCGAAACTTCCTTGTCTCGACGTCGAACTGCACCATGCCGTTGTTGGTGCTTAGCCACAGATGCCCGTTGTTGTCTTCGAGAATGCCGTGGATGGTGTTGTTCGGGAGGCCTTCGATTTCGTTGTAGTTCTCGTAAATCACCGTATCGCGGTCGTACTGCAGCAGTCGGGTGATGCCGAAGCTGGTGCCGAACCAAAGGTTTCCCTTGCGGTCTTTGTGCACGCTGAGGATGTCATTAATTGTTTCAATATCTTTTTTATAAAAGCGGATGGGCGTAAATGTTTCCGTCTGGAAATTGAGCCGCTGCACGCCATAGCCCCTGTTTCCGAACCACAGCAGGCTGTCGTTTTCCTGCAGCGCGGAGAAGAAATAGTTGTATGAAATTTCGTCTTTGATAAACATGAATCGCTTCACGGTTTTGACATACGGGGCGTCGTCCGAACCGCCCACAATCACTTTCAGGATGCCCGACCCGACGGTCGCGACCCAGAGCGTGGTGTCGTTCACTTCGCAAATCGAATGGACATAGACAATTTCTTCGTCGCTGCGGGAGGCCACCGTCCGGATGCGCTTTTCTTTATAGGAATAATAGTTTAATCCGGGGCCGTCGCCGCCAATCCAAAGCCCGTTTCGCCGGCTCTCGGCAAAGGCATAGATGGTGTTGTTGGTGAGCGCACTGTTGCCGGTTGTGTAGTGGTCGATTTGTTTGGCGTTGATGTCGCCGTTGGTTTGAAAATCGTTAATCGTGAGGATGCCGTCGTCTTTGGTGCCTATCCAGAGCGTATTATCTTTATCTATCAACAGCGCCCGTACCGGTTTTTGGATATGAAAAGGCAAATCGGCAAACGTAGTGGAGCGGAACGAGAAGGCGTCGTTTGAATACATGTACACGCCTTGCCCGTCTGTCCCAATCCACACAATACCCTGCCCTTCGTCCCGGCACAGCGAGAATACGCCGCAGTAAATATCGATCCGCTCTGTTCGGTATTTGAGTTCGGTTTCGGGGGTGTGCTTGAGCCGTATTAGTCCGTTGGTTTTGAACGCCACAAGGTAGTCGTCGCCATCGCAGATGATGGTCGAGATAAGGCCGTTTTCCTGTATTTCGTGCCGGAGGTTTTTGATGAGGTTTTTCTTTTGTGTGAGTACATTCAGTTCATACAGCAAATACCGCTTATCGACCAGATATACCCGCTCTTTTTCGTTGAACACGTAGAGAAAATCGGTATCGTGTTCCAGCGCCGATACAATTTCCAGCGTCGGCGTTGCGCCGTCGGCAAAAGAAACGGCGGCATGGATAATTTTCCCGTTGTCCGAAAAAATCCAGGCCGTATTATTGGGGTCGATGAAAAAGCGCTGGATGTTGTCGTTGTAGATGCCTGAAAACGGCACAGGTACAAATTCCCGGCTCACCTTACTGTAATAGTGGACAAAATGGTCTTCACGAATGGCAAAGACTTCGTTTGTCGCGGTTTTTGCCCAATGGTACCGGCCTTGAAATTCGTTGTGGTACTCGATGGTGCGTTTTTTCTTGTCGAGCCGGTTAAAGCCGTGGTTGGAGGCAATCCACAGGATATTGTCCTCGGCGCCCATGATGCCCTCTATCAGGTTTCCCGACAAGCTGTTTGAGTTATTTGTCGTGGGTTTATATACTTGAATATGGAGGCCGTCGTACATGTTCAGCCCGTCGCAGGAGCCGAACCACATAAAGCGTTCCTGGTCTTGATAGATAGATAAAATAGCGCTGTTCGACAGGCCTTCCTTGCTGGATAGCTGCCGTAAATTATGTGATGACAGGCTAATAGACCCTAACAGGGCGCCTGTTATTAAAAATGTTTTCCGTACCATGTTCAGGCAATTTATATTGAGGCAACAAAAGTATGCTATTTTTATCAATTCTCAAACGGCGGACAGACGATTTTTCGACAAAAAGATATAAATTTTATGACATGTCGCAAAGTCGTACATTCGTGTCCGAAAATCGTACAGTTTTTATTTTTTCTTTCGATACTTTTGCAAACGGTAAACAAAACATTATGTTTCTTTTAAATTTGGATTTGGAAATTTGTACGGCTATGTTTTATGTGTGTAATTTTATTGTAACTAAAATTTATTTGGCTTAATTACAGGGATAAAGCCCTCTTTCTTTTGATTAACTATTACAGTTAATCAAAAACGGGAGTAAAACAGTGATAAACAAAAGATGATAAACATGAAAATACTGTTTGGAGACGAATCGGGGGAAGAATTTTTACTGAAAGCAATGTATTCTGAGAGGAATAAAAGCAATAATAACAGCCGTTTAATGCTGAAAAACGAGGAGCCGAAAAAGGAGACGAATAGTTGTGTTTTTAAAAAGACGAACGAGGCAACTATAAAGGAATAAAGCTATTATAAAACAGGATGACCGGCGGAAATTTTAGTACGAAAAAAAATGCAATGAACGGGAAAACAGAATATAATAAAGAAGAAAAGGCATTTTGATTAACTGTAATAGTTAATCAAAAAACGATAGAAGATATGAAATTTTTTTAAGAATAACAAAAAACGAATAAACAGTACTCATCATTTAAACAAATACCGATATGAAACGCACACATTATTTTCCGAACTCTATGCAAGCTGTTTCCAGGAGAACAGACCTGCATTTTTATTTACTTCTTTTATAAATCAACTAACTACCTAACATGTATGACTTTTAAGAAATTGAAAAAAATCATTGTGGTTGGCTCCGTTCTTATGTGTGCCGCAGGCTTTATGAGCGTGGCGGAGGCACAAACAGCCAACAGTGCGGACCCCGCGTCGCGGATTACTGTTAAAGGAGTTGTCCAGTTTAACGGGGAACCGTTGATTGGAGCAACTGTCCGAATACAGGCTACCTCGCGTGGCGTCCAGACAGGCCTCGACGGCGACTATTCGATTGAATGCGCCGGTAATGACGTGCTGATCTTCTCCTTCATCGGCTGCAAAACAGCCGAAGTGCCGGTGAATAACCGTACCGCGATTGACGTGGTGATGGAGAGTGATTCGCAAATTTTGGAAGACGTGATTGTCATCGGCTATGGCACGACCACCCGCCGGCGTACGGTGGGCGCGGTCGATCAGGTGAAAGCGGAAGCGCTCGCCGACCGTTCCGTCGCCAATCTTACACAGGCGTTGCAGGGAACATCACCGGGCGTGATTGTCCAGCAACGTAATTTTGACCCGAACGACCAGCGACTCAACATCAATATCCGCGGCATCGGGACGATGAACAACAATACGCCGCTGATAGTGATCGACGGGTTAGTGTCGGATGATGCCAGTTTTAACAAACTGAACCCGACCGATATTGAAAGCATATCGGTATTGAAGGATGCCAGCACGGCGGCCATTTACGGTTCGCGGGGCGCTAACGGCGTGTTGCTGGTAACGACTAAAAAAGGACATAAGAACCAGGCGCCGACCGTTGCCTTTAACATGATGGTAGGCGTGCAAAGCCCGGAGTATTTGTTCAAGAAAGTGGAAGGCTACCAGAATGCCACGTTAAAGAACCTTGCCCTCGTCAATGCCGGCAGGGCGCCGGAATTTACGGCCGCTCAAATTCGCGACCTCTACGAACACGGCAACGGGGAGCAGTTCCAGAACACGATTCTGAAGAATGCCCTGCAGCAGAATTATAATGTGAGCATTTCGGGCGGCAGCGAGCACAGTACCTACATGATTTCCGCCGGCTTCTACGACCAGCAGAGCAATTATGTAGGCCCCGACTACGGCATCCAGCGGATTAACTTCCGCACCAACCTCACGACCGAGTATAAACGCTTGAAGCTCTCGGCGCTGCTGGGCTATACGCACGAAAACAATACATCGACGACTACCGGCAATATCGCCGCCGACGTAACCCGTATCCCTTCCTATTATTATTACCGGCAGCAGGATCCCGAAACAGGGAAGTATCTGGTTAATGACATCCTGACGCAGTTTACGGCGCTGGGGCTGCTCGAAAAAGGCGGCTCCAACAGGTACAAGAACGATTACATTAACATTAATACCTCGGCCGAGCTGCAGATTATTGAAGGATTGAAACTCAAAGGGGTGCTCGGCGCCGATGTCTTCCGCGACCATCGCTATACCCGGCGCCCGCAGGTCGAGTTCTACAAGTATAACAACATCAACGGCGAGCCTACACTGGCTAATACCAACCAGGATACCGAAGACTGGGACAAGCGGATGTACCTGCTCAACATGCAGCTTTATGCCGATTACGACAGGTCGTTCGGAAAGCACCATGTTACGGGGCTGCTTGGCGCGTCGAACGAGTCGTTTACCTCGGAGGAGAATCAGGTGAATATCCGGTATGCCGACCCGCAGCTGGGCATTCCCGGAACCGGCTCCGAAGTCCTCATCGGCGACCAGCGGGTAACCCCGATGGCTACGGAACGCACCAGCCTCACGTCGGTCTTCGGGCGCGTGGGCTATGACTACGACGAGCGTTATTTCGGCGAGGTGTCGGTACGGTACGACGGCTCATCGAAATTTGAAAAAGACCTGCGCTGGGGCTTCTTCCCGTCGGCGTCGGCCGGCTGGCGGATTTCGCAGGAGGCCTTTATGAGCAGCTACCGCGAAAAAGTCGGCGATTTGAAAGTGCGCCTCTCGTACGGAACGCTCGGCAACCAGCGAATCGGCTCGTATGAGTATTTAACCACCTACGAAGTCTATGCCAACTCCTATGCGTTCAATAACGTGATGGTCGCCGGTACGGGCTTTCAGGTCGGCTCCGAAGATTTGCAGTGGGAAGTATCGAGGACGCTGAATTTCGGCGTCGATGCCACCTTCTTCAACGACCGGCTCTCGCTGGGCTTCGATGTATTCAACAAAAATACCGACCACATTCTGGTATCGCCTCTGGTGCCGCTCATTTACGGCACGACGCCGAAAAACTACAACGCCGGCGAAATGCGCACCCAGGGCTGGGAAATTACCGTCGGCTTAAATGCGCGCACCGGCGCCTTCCGCCATAACCTCAACCTGCTCCTCGGCGATTCGTGGAACGAGGTGCTGCATTTCGAAGGCTTTGAGTCGATCAGTACCCACGAGGAAATCTGGCAGATCACCCGCGAAGGACTGCCGCTGCGGTCGTATTACGGATATAAGAGCGACGGTATTTTCCAGTCGCAGGAGGAGATCGACGGCTGGGCGAAGCGGCCGGGCGTGGAGTTCCAGATTGGCGACCTTAAGATCCTTGACCGCAACGGCGACAGGGTCATCGACGACAACGACTGGTACTACCTCGGCAACGCCTTCCCCCGATACACATTCGGCATCAACTACAATATCGCATGGAAGGGCTTCGATTTGTCGGTCTTCCTGCAGGGCGTCCTGCAGCGCGACATGATGGTGCGTGGCGAGCTTGTCGAGCCATTCCATGAAGGCTACGGCTATACGATGTACGAGCACATGCTCGATTACTGGACGCCGACCAACACCGACGCCCGCTATCCGCGACTTGCCACCGGCAATACGCTCAACTACGGCAAGGGCTACGGCTCCGACCTCTTCATTTTCGACGGCGCCTACATGCGGGTTAAGAACCTCATGCTCGGCTACACCCTGCCCGAAGGCCTTTCGCAGAAGGTCGGGTTGAAGAAGGCACGGATTTATATTAACGCCCAGAATTTATTTACATTCAGTAATATTTCGTTCCTCGACCCCGAATCGTCGCCCTACGATAACAACATGAACAGCGGCGGCGCCGACAGTGGTCGTAACTACCCGATACTGCGCTATTACGGAATGGGACTGGACATCACATTTTAATTCATAACAGGAGGATACTACGATGAAAAATAGAATAATTAATACCCTCGTTTTAACCTGTTCGATTATCGGCTTTATCGCCTGTAATGACATGGAACAGGCGCCTACCAACAAGTTCACCGATGCCGAATACTGGACTTCCGCCGACAGGGCGATACTGGTAATGAACATGGCATACAACCAAATGTATAATGCCGGCAAAATGTGGACGGACGAAGCCCTGAGCGACAATCTGATTGAAGTCCGCGGCAATCCCGCGACCACCATCATTCGGAAAGGGCAGGCGAACCCCAGCACGACCCTCTTTAAGGACGAATGGAAATGGCTTTTTGAAGGAATCAAAACCACGAATGTCTTTCTGGCCAACGTCGATCTCGTTCCCAATCTCGACCCCGCGATGGCCGCACGCATGAAAGCCGAAGTCCGCTTCATCCGCGCCTTTCTGTTCTTCAGGATGTCGAATTTCTACGGCGATATTCCGTTCTTTCTGGAAGATATCGACGTCGCCGGCTCGAAAACCATCCGGCGCACGCCGCGGGCGCAGGTGCTTGCGTCGCTGCATCTCGAACTCGACGACATCATCCCGCAGCTGCCAAAGAAGGAAGCCCTTCCCGCCGCCGAGCGCGGACGGATTACCAAAGCCGCCGCCGTGATGCTCAAAATCCGACTCTATCTCATGCAGGACGACATGCCCCACGTCGAGCAGTACTGTAAATTGCTTATCGACAATCAGGATGAGTATGGCACATACCGCCTTTTCACCACCGCGACCGATCATTTTTCGGCCTACGAGAACCTTTTCGCGGCGGCGTATGAGTACAATGACGAGGTCATTCTCGATTATTCATACGTCCTGCCCGACAAGATATGGCAGGATTTTATCGACATGGTGCCGCCGTCGGTTACCGGTTATCGCGTTACGGGGAAGACGCCGACACAGTCGCTTGTCGATGCCTATATCATGCAGGCCAGCGGCTTACCGGTGCGCGGAACATACACGAAGCCCACGCCCTACGACTCCGACCCCACGTACAGCGACAATGCGATGTACACCGGCCGCGACCCGCGACTGGCCGCCACCGTCGTCTATCACGGGGCGTTGTGGAAGGACAAGAACGCGGCCGGAGCCTATGTCGAACAGACGATTAACATCACCCCCGGCTCCGGCGAAAATGCCTATGGAGGCGACGGCGGCGAAAACCGAACCCAGACCGGATATTACATCCGCAAATGGTTCGATGCCGACCACGGGCTTGACCTTCGGATGCATAACAACATCATTATGATGCGCTATGCCGACGTCCTGCTCATGTACGCCGAAGCCTGCGAACGCAACGGCACGTTCTCCGAAGCGGTCTGGAACCGTACCGTCCGCGCTATCCGCGAACGCGCCGGCTTCACCTCCGCTGCCGCCCTCGACTACCCGGGTTCGGCCAATCTGAGGGAGATTATCCGGCGCGAGCGCCGCTGCGAGCTTGCCCTCGAAGGCCTTCGGTATTATGATCTTATCCGCTGGGGGAGTGATCCCGAAGGCGCCTTCAGCCTCCTCAACGGGGCGGTGTACGGCGCGAAGATGGCCAGCGCGCTGACCGATTATATCCGCGTCGAAACCTTTAAATATAGCGCCAACAGGGACGAATGGTGGTCGCTGCCGCAGGACGACATCAACAAAACGCCGACCCTGCTGCCCAATAATCCGGGTTATTAAAGTGTAAATCAGCTATTATGCAGCAAAGAAATACCTTCGGAAGTGTGGCCGGGCAAAGAAACCGCCCGAATGCCGGGCAGGCCTGCGCGTTTCACGGATTCGGGCAGGCGGGTTATGGATTCGGGTATTCGTGTCTTGAATCCGTACATCTTTTTTGCGGATTTGGGCGTCCGAGTCTCAAATCAGGACATGCGACGACCGAAAAAAACGGGCCGTTTCACGACGCCGATTGTCCGCTTCGCGGATGCGCACAGGCGACCTGTGAATCGGGATGTCCGCTTCACGGCGCCGTGCGTCCGCTTCGGCATTCCGTGCGTCCGCTTCCCGAAATCGTGCGCCCGTTTTTCCAAAACGGACGTCCGTTTTGGAAAAACGTACGTACGTTTCCCGAAAACGGCTGTCCGTTTGAGCAGGACGGACGTCCGTTTGACCGGGACGGACGTCCCTTTTTGCAAAACGTACGTCCGTCCCAACAGCCCGGACGTCCGCCTCAGCAGTCCGGACGTACGTTTTTGCAAAACGGACGTCCGTCCCGATCAAACGGACGTCCGTCTCGGTCAAACGGACGTCCGTCTCAGCAAAACGGACGTCCGTCCCGGTCAAACGGACGTCCGTATCCGCGAAACGTACGTCCGTTTTCGCAAAACGGACGTCCCTTTTGGCAAAACGTACGTCCGTCCGGCGCCTCCGTACATCATCTTCCAAGAGTGTATTTCAATCATTTATAAAAATAAAAAACAAAAAAACCAAAACCATATACAGACATGAAAAAAATAAAATCTGTTACGATGTTCCTCCTTCTGGCAGTCGC
This sequence comes from Prevotellaceae bacterium, assembly GCA_031270845.1. Lineage (GTDB taxonomy): Bacteria > Bacteroidota > Bacteroidia > Bacteroidales > UBA932 > JAIRKX01. Next base: position 16,981 of record JAISXF010000025.1, on the reverse strand, counting down.
CTTCACGGCCTGCACCGAGAACATGAATTATAAGGATGCGGAAGTGCGGCCGCCGGCGGGAATGCTATTCCCTGTCGATGGTTACTTCCTTGAACTGCAAAGCGGTTCGGGCGCTGCGATAAATTTCTCGTGGCTTCCGGGCGCGAGCGAAGACGGCTATCCCGTACAGTACGAAATCGTATTTTTCGGAACGCCCTCCGGCGGCCGTGAACTCGGCCGTATCGACGCCGGTGTGAAAACACAGGTCGCTGTATCTCATAAAGATATAAACCGTATCGCCGGCGAAGCCGCCATCGAGTCGGGTGGCACGGGGACGCTGTACTGGTCGGTCGTGGCGTCTCGCGGACTGAATCAGTCGGTTTCCGACGCCGTGCCGTATAAGCTTGATGTTAAGCGGTTACTCGGTTTCAATTTCATCCCCGAACGCCTCTACCTGCTCGGTACCGGCACTGAGGCCGGCACCGATGTCAGTCTCGCGCTGCCGTTCCGCGTTACCGGCGACGGTGAATATGAAATTTATACCCGCTTCTCCGACGGTACGTTCCTCATCGTCGATGACCCCGCAAACCCCGCCCACAGTTACGCTTTCGCAGGCGGACTGGCGTCCGAAACGGCGAACCCCGCGGCCGTCCCCGGCAATGGGATATACCGTATCCGCCTCGATTTCAATGTTAAATCGGCCTCCGTGCAGTTGGTATCGTCGGTCAATCACTGGCTCTGCTACAAGTCCGAGCTCTCGCCGATGACCTATGAAGGGCGCGGGCTGTGGATTCTGCGGAACTATTATCTCGACGCCAACGACTACTGGGTTGCCGTGCCTGCCGGTTCGCAGGACGACCGGTATCATTTCCGTGCTTACATCGCCGGAAACCCCTGGCCGTGGGAATGTTTCGGTCCGATGAATGCCGGCGAAGACGGGAAGCCCGCCTCCATCGACGCGAAGGAGTACTTCTATATTAAGACCTACCCCTCGACCTCCGCCGACCAGTGGGGACCGAAGTTCAAATACCACGGCTCCGTGTGCGAGCAGACCGTCGATATTTACCTCGACATGGGCGGCGCCACGGCCACGCACTGGTTCGTAATAAAGTGAAAAACAAATTTAAACACATACCAACATGAAGACAACAGTCAATAAATGGATCATCGCCCTGCTGCTTGTTATCCCCGCCTTCGCGGGATGCAGGGACGATATGGAATACGCCAACGACGGCGTAACGCCCACCACCCTCATCGCGCCCGACGACAATGCCGCCGTCGAACTTTTCAATATCACGTCCGCGAAGGTCGATTTTGAATGGAAAAGTACCGTCGGAGGCGTCTATTACCAGCTCGCGTTCTACGACGCCAGCGGCAAGGAACTGTATCGCGTAGCGCCCGAAGAACGAACGACCACCACTGCCGTGTCGCATCAGATGCTCAATGAAATTGCCCATCTCGCCGGCATCGCTCCCCGCACTGCCGGAACCATTCAGTGGGGCGTCGTAACGGTAAAGGGAATGCTCGAAACGGTGTCCGAAAAACGAACGCTCTCGATTAGCTCCTACACCGCCTTCAACGACTTCCCCGTGAGCCTTTACATCACCGGCGCGGGTTCCGAAGGCAGTACCGACGTGTCGGCCGCGCCGGCATTTCGCGTTACCGGCGAAGGGACGTATGAAATATACACCCTCCTCAAAGCCGGCGAAGGGTTTTATTTTACGAATAAAAACACGCCCGGCGGCGGTCGTACTTTCACCGTCCGCGACGACTTTGTGGTCGAAGGCTCCGATGCCCTTACCGTCGCGGCCGAAGGGGTCTATTTCATTACCCTCAACTTTACCACCGCCAAAATGACCGTTACGGCCATCAACAACGTCCGCTACTTTGTGCCCAGCGCCAATGTCTATACGCCGATGACGTATAAAGGATATGGTAAATGGGAGCATGCCGTTACGCTCGGCGCTCTCACGGGCAGTAACAACCAGTACAAGTTCGTGGCCAATGTCGGCGGTACCGACCGCTCGTGGGGATGCAATACGCAGGCCGGACAGGCAAATCCGCCCCAGATACTCGAAGGCGATTATTTCTTCGTTTATCAGAATAACCACAGCACAAGCTCGAGCCAGCGGGCGCGCTATTCGTTCCGCTACATGACCGAACTCAGCAACCAGCCGATAACGCTCACCCTCGACATGTCGCCCGACAACGACCACTATACCCACGTTGTCGATGCCGGCGACTTGACGGTCTATCCCGTCAACAGCTTTATCGCTCCTGCCGACGGCGCCTCGGTCGCCTTAAGCAAGGTGCCGAACGCGGCGAGCACCTTCCAGTGGACGCCCTCGTCAGGCACCGGCCCGACGCCGAAATATACGGTCATCTTCTACAGCGATGCCGCCGGAACGAATGAGATAGGCGCCCTCGCGGCCGATAATAACAGCTTTGCCGCTACGGCCACCGTCCTCCATACGGCTCTTGAGTCGATAGCCGCCGCCGCCGGTATCGCGGCCGAAGGCTCCGGCGATATATGGTGGAGCGTGCAGACAACGGTACTCACCACGAGCGGCATCGCCTCAATACCGCCCCGCAAGCTTACCGTTACGCGGTTTCCCGGAATACCCGCTGTGGCGTACATCACCGGCGCTGCCTCCGAAGCCGGAACCACCCTCGCCAATGCTATCCCGCTGAAGAAAACAGCCGACGGCGAATTTGAAATCTATACGCGCCTCACCACCGGCAATACCTACTATTTTGTCAATGCCCGTACCGGCACCCCGCGGCAGTTCTCTGTTACGGCGGCGAATGCTATCGTCGAGGGAGGCACAACAACCCCCGCCGAAACGGCTGTCTATAAAATAGTACTTAACTTTAATACCGATGTGGCCGTGTTTACGAAAATCACAAGCGTAACGTGGTATATCCTCTGGTGGGATCGCGAAACCGCACTGGATTATGACGGCAATGGCGTATGGAAAAAGACCGTTACCTTCGGCGCTAACGAATGTACGAACGGCAATGGCGACAACCGCTATAAATTCCGCATGCAGGATAACAGTACCACCAACAGCGGACGCTCGCAGTGGATATGGGCCAACCCTCCGGGACAGACGCACGACAACGAGCCGACCGGCGACCCGAGTTACTATTACATCCGGCAACAGTACGTAACCCAGCAGTGGACGGACGGCTATGTGTGGAAAATCGCCGGCCACAGCGGCTGGAACAGTAATACGTACGACGTAACCGTCTCCCTCAAGGCCGACGAAACGTACACTCACATGATCACCAGACGATAATTATTTAACAGTACCGATATGAAAAAAATTGCATTTATTTTAACCGTCATGCTGCTGATAGTGGCATGTGGACAGGTGGACGATGTCTATTATCCCCGCCCCGCTGCCGACACCGGCACATCCAACACCGACCCCGACCCCGAGCCGGTACCCACAACCTACTGGGCTAATGCGGCCGACAGCGCCATAAGCCGCCTCCTGAGCGCCTTCTGGAACGAAGGAAACGGCTATTTCCGAATGAGCTTTACGCCGCCCGCGACGCAGGGAACAGGTTTCCAATACTGGCCGCAGGCTCATGCCCTCGATGCGGTCATCGACGCCTACATCCGCACCGGCGACACCCGCTATTCCGACTATTACACCAAATGGTTTAACGGCGTAAGAATAGGCAACGGCGCCAAGTGGAGCAACAACTACATCGACGATATGGAGTGGATTGTCCTCACCATGCTGCGCATGTACGAAACCTCGCAGAACCAGCAATACCTCACCACCGCCCGTCAAATCTACGATGACTGGATTATTACCCAGTGGTCGGACACGCCCGGCGGCGGCGGAATCCTCTGGTGCACGACGGCAAACCCAAGCAAGAACGCCTGCTCTAACGGCCCTGCCGGAATTGCTGCCTGCAGGCTTTATAATCTCGTAACCGACGACCCGACGGCGAAGGCCAAGTACAGAGCCGATGCCGAACGGATTTACGCATGGCTCAAAGCGGTGCTTATAACCGCTTCCTACGATGTGGCCGACAATATCAACCAAAACAATGTGGTTGGCGGGACGTCATTATCCTATAACGTGGGTACGGTGCTTGGTACCGCGCACGAGCTCTATAAGATAACGGGCACCAAAGCCTACCTCGACGATGCCGTACGCCTCGCCACCCGAGCCACCACCAACGGCGCCCCGATGAACCAGGCCGCCGGCATCCTGCGCAGCGAAGGAACCGGCGATGGCGGCCTCTTCAAAGGCATCTTTATCCGTTATTTCGTGAAGCTGATAAACGATACGAACGTCGAAAAAGCCGTCCGGCAGCAGTTCCATACCTTTATGGTGTACAACGCCACGACCCTCTGGACAAGCGGCACCACCAAAGAAGGGGACTACCAGTCGCTCTTTAGCGATAACTGGAACAGCGCCCGCACGTCGGGTACGGCGGGGTGTCAGGAACACGTTTCGGGCTGCACGCTGCTGGAAGCAATGAATGTACTGCAGCCGGTAGAATAAAAACGCCGAAATTCCTTTTGCAGTAACGCCCGGGCAAGGTGCAAGCCATGTCCGGGCGTTTCTGTAAAAACATGTGCTGTAGCGATGGCGTATGGCGAGTTGAAAATTTCACCGATTTCACTATCTTTGTCGCATTATTAGTAAATAATAAAGACAAAAGGGAACCTCCGCAGACGAAAGGAAGCAGCCGAAAGCAGCGGCAGGACAGGCGTGTAGAATTTAAAAACAGACAACAGCATTTGCGGTAAGCAAGAAACGCAAACCGCAGGAAGCCCGTTTATCCTGAATATATTTATCATTAATTATTAATTATCAACATTATGTATGAGCATTACCCTATCTCAAGACGGGGGTTTATAAAGACCTCTGTGGCGCTCGCCGCCGCAATACCGGCGCTGCGGGCATACCCGCTGCGGGCGCGCGCGACAGCTGCCGGGAACGACAACCTGTTTATCATTTTTCAAAACCCGCCGGTAACGGCAAAACCGTTCGTGCGCTGGTGGTGGAACGGAAATAAATTGACAGCCACCGAAATACTGCGCGAATTAGACGTCCTGTGCAGCGCCGGCATCGGCGGCGTGGAAATTAATCCCATAGCTTTCCCCGGCGGCGACGACCTCGCCATCCCTTCGATGGAATGGTTGAGCGCGGAATGGATTGATATGGTGAAGGTAGCGCTGCACGGCGCAAAGGAACGCGGCATGGTGTGCGACATCATTGTCGGGTCGGGATGGCCGTTCGGGGCGGAGTTTCTGGCGCCGAACGAGCGTTCACAACTGCTCTCTGCCGGCGGGAGGAAGGTGTCCGGTGCCGGAACGCTTTCCATATCAAGGGCTGACCTGCTGGCACAGGCCGCGCCGGACATCGGCTTCAAGTACGAAGGCGCGACAACTGAACTCCATGCCCTCTACCTGGCGCCCCTGCAAATGGAGCATTTTGCACCGCCGCAGCGCCTGCCCTTCGATGCCGCACAGGATGCCCTGATGTTCAACATCCCCGAAGGGGAGCATATCCTCTATGCGCTGGTCAGGGTAACCGGGTTTCAGGCCGTGATTAACGGTGCGCCGGGCGCCGCCGGGCCGGTGCTGAACCATTTCCGGCAGGATGCGGTGGAAAAATTCCTTGCGCGCATGTCGGACAGGTTGTTTCCTGCGCTCGCTGATACGGAGCGCTTCCGCGCCCTGTTTTGCGACAGCATGGAACTCGAAGGCGCCAACTGGTGCCCCGATTTTCCCGCCGAATTTCAACGGCGTCGGGGCTACGACATTTGCCCCTACCTGCCCTTCGTGCTCTACCGCGTCGGGCACATGGGGCATGCCATCGACGGTACCGATGTAACGCTGCTGTCGGGTGAGGCAAAGGAGGTTGTGGCACGTGTGCGGCACGATTTTTTTGTTACATGCATGGATATTATCCGCGACCGCTTCCTGATTCCGTATTCACGGTGGTGCCGGCAGCACGGGTTCCAGTCGCGGGTGCAGGCATACGGACGCGAGTTCCACCCGCTCGAGGCGTCGCTTGCGGTGGACATTCCCGAATGCGAGACATGGCTCTGGAGCAATGACGGAGGCCGGGACCACGACCTCTCGCGGCGGCCGGCGTATGCGAATGTCAATAAGTTTGTGGCATCGGCGGCGCATTATGCTGGCCGACGGACGGTGAGCTGCGAGGAATCGACAAATACGGATGCCGTATTCAACGCCACGCTCGAGCGGCTCAAACTGACAGGCGACCAGAGCAATCTGTCGGGTGTAACGCACTCCATTCTGCACGGTTTTAACTACTCCCCGCCCGAAGCGCCCTTCCCGGGCTGGATTCGATACGGCATGTTCCTCAACGAACGCAACCCGTGGTGGCCGTTTTTTAAATTATGGACGGCCTATAAAGCGCGGATTTCTTCGGTATTACAGGCCTCCGATGCCTTTGCCGACATCGCCGTGATGCACCCGCTGGCCGACATGTGGTCGCTCTACAGCCCGCAGCGCGACCCGTTCCCCGAAAGGCATTATCCTGAATACCAGTACCGCGTGTGGGAGGGCATCCATCATAACGGCAACGCCTGCGACTACATCAGCGAGTCGATTATCCAGCAGAGCGCGGCAGAGGACGGGATGCTCCGCTATGGCGACCGTCAGTATCATACACTTATGCTGCTCGAAGTGGAGTCGATGGCGCCGGCCACGGCCACTGCGCTGGCACGCTTTGTCGAGCGTGGCGGACGGCTGCTGTTTGTCGGAAAAGCGCCCTGTAAATCAACGGGATTTCGCAATTACCGGCGCAACGACCGCGCAGTGGCGCAGACGATAGCCAGGATACAGCGCAGCCATCCTTCACGGGTGCTAACCACTGACACTCCGTCGGATGGCGACGCCGTGGCGTGGTTCGGGCGCATACAGCGGCAATGCGGCATCGAACCGTATATGCGCATCGACCGTCCGAATGCGTACGTGAGCCAAATACGGCACCGGACTGCGGAAAAAAATATTTTTTTCATCAGCAACTGTAGTACCGACGCCACATTCAGCCTGCGCTGCGCCTTCCCCGGGGTGGCCGGCACGCCCTGGTTGTGGGACGCCGAAACCGGCGCGCGGCACAGGCTGCCACTTGCGGCGGACGGAACATTGCCGGTGGAGCTATCGCCCGCCGCGTCGCAGTTGCTTGTCTTTGATGAAAATACCGCTGTCGCGGACGCTACGCAGGAGCCTCCATTAGGCGCTGTTATCGCAACGTTAAATAATTGGAAGCTCCGCATGAAACACCTCAACGGCACGGTACGCGAGACAGACGTGCCGGCGCTCTTCGACCTCGCCTCCGACGAGCGCACGCGCGCCTTTGCCGGCCGGCTCTATTATGAAACGACATTCGACGACACCGCCGCAGAACCGGCGCAATGGCTTGATTTAGGGCGTGTCTATGGGGTGTCGGAGGTGTCGATAGACGGGGTACAGTTAGGCTGCCGGTGGTACGGACGCCACCGCTACCGGCTGCCGGAACGCACCGCGCGGCAGCGTCGGACAGTTTGCGTCACCGTTACGACGACGGTGGGCAATTATTTTAAAGAAAATCCGGCCAATGCCGTCGGTCATGCGTGGACGCAACATCAAGCGTGGCAGCCGGTTGGTATGGTAGGGCCGGTAACGGTAAATACTTAACATTAAAATAATATAGCAAATGTTGCGAAACTGAATTATTTTTTTTGTACCTTTGTGGCGCCGTTTTAGAAGAAGAAAACAGGGCGGCAACGTATAAGAGCGTTAAAAATAAAATAAAATATAAGGATGTATAATTTTCCGTTTTTATCAAGCTGCAAAAAGCAGCGCCAAAACTCCGGGTGGAGACATCTTCGCAATGCTTGCGCGAGGTTTTTCTCCACAGGGAGAAGCCTCCGTAAGGCCTGCGCGAGGTTTTTCCCTGTTGGGAGAACTCTCCACGCAACTTGCGTGGGGTTTTCCCCCATTGGGGGGAATGGCGTCGCAACTTGCGTGACGTTTCCCCCTGCGGGGGGAATTTCCGCGCAAGGTGCGGGGCAGTTTCCCCCTGCGGAGGAAATGGCGCTGCAATCTGCGGGGCGCCCTCCCCCGATGGGGGATGGCACGCCGCAAAATGCGGGGCGCTCTCCCCCGACAGGGGAAGGCACGCCGCAAAATGCAGCGCGGTTTATCCCGTCGGGGGCGTCGTGCATACGCTTACGCGACCGTTTTCCGTAAGGGAATCGTAATGCTGCAAAAAACAACACCTGTATATACAGGTGCAATTCAAATAAAATTTTTTACATAAACCAAAAAACAAACATGGTAAAAGTAACAACAGCGTTATTGAAGTACTTTCGCAATCGGGAGCATTGCCGGTACTTAATCGTCTTTTTAGACAAGGTGGAGGCATCCACAGACATAAAAACCTTCTTAGCGGCCAAGCTGGGTCCCTTTAAAATCGAGCTTGCCAGGGAAGAAGCGTTGATACAGAGAATGAATAAGAGCGAATACACGAGAATTATAGCGGCCGATGATAAGCGTATCGACAACTGTATTACGGGTATTCGGGAGATAATTACGGCGTCGATGCGTCATCCGACAGCAAGCATAAGGGATGCGGCGTACAGCCTTAAGGTGCGGTTAGACGAGTACGGGCGCATTGAACGCCAGTCGTATGAATCGGAGACCCTCGCGGTGGGTATGCTGCTCGAAGATTTTGCGAGCGATACCTATGCGCCAAAGGTTACGCTGCTCAATCTTACGGCCTGGGTTACCGAACTGACGGCGGGGAAAAACGCTTTTCTGCAAACCTTCGCCCTGCGGCAGGCCGAGTCTAGCGCAAAGCCTATTGGCCCGGTCGAACCTGTGCGCAAGATTATTGACAAACAGTACCGCGATATGGTTGCGGATTTGGATGCGGCATCGCTATTGGCCAGCGTTACCGGCATTGATGCGTTTATCACAGCGCTCAACGTGGAAATTGAGTATTTCAATGACAATTATGCGAATCGCACGAAAAAAGACCTCTCTGAGGGTACGCGTACCTACATTGAGGACATCGAAACCCAGCAATATAGCGGGGTTGCGATAACGGTCGTCCCGACGGTGTTCTATCGCGTGGAGGGTGAAGAGGATGTCCGCTTAGAACTGGGCAAGGACTTCTCGCTTACTTACAAAAACAACATCGAACCCGGCACGGCGGAAGTGATTGTTACGGGTAAGGGAGCCTATAAGGGCAACAAGGTTGCCACGTTTACTATTGAATGACCTGACAACCGGTGATCGGTGAACGGCGGACGCCTCGCGGCGTCTGCCGTTCGCGGCTCACTGTTCATAAACCATTGTTCGCTGCCCACAACCTGTTAATCTGTTCTTATTATTCATTTTTCATTAAAACATTTAACATTATGAAGAAGATTGCTGTTCTTTTCCTGTTGCCGTTGTGGCTCGCGGCCTGTCATGTTGACTTGCCGGGCGTTAAAAATGAGCTGCGCGCCCCTGCTTACCCGCTGGTAAGCATCGACCCATATACGTCGGGGTGGTCTTTTACGGATAACCTCTACGACGGGTCTGTGAAGCACTGGACTGGCGCCGATTTCCCCTTTATAGGCGCTATCCGTGTGGACGGTCAAATTTATCGTTTCATGGGCGCCGAGACGCCCTTTCTGAAGACGGTCGTTGCGATGGCCGAACAGGAGCAGTGGGTTGGCTCCTATACTTTTGCGCCCCCTCCGAAGGGCTGGTATTTGCCTGCGTTTGATGACTCGGCGTGGAAAAAGGGCTATGCGGCGTTCGGAACGCGGCATCAGACGGCCGTGCGGACGCGGTGGCGTTCGCCGAATAATGATATTTGGCTGCGCCGGACGTTTGTGTTGAGCGAAGACATCGGGCAGCAGGTTTTCCTCCGCTATTCGCACGACGACGACATTGTGATTTATATCAATGGCGTTGAGGTGGTCAACAGCGGCTATTCGTGGGGCGAAAACAAGCAGGTGGCGCTGTCGGGCGACGCGCTGGCGGCGCTCAAAACCGGCGAGAATGTGATTGCCGCGCACTGCACGAACCGCGCCGGCGAGGCGCTGGTCGATTTCGGCTTAAGCGTGCCGGTATATGCGGAGGCGTTTTTTGACCAGGCGGCTGTCCAGACGTCGGTCGATGTGCAGGCGACGCAAACGCATTATCGCTTCACGTGCGGCGCCGTTGACCTTGAGCTGACGTTCACTGCGCCGCTGCTTCTCGACGACCTCGAGCTGGTGTCGAGGCCTGTGAATTACCTTACCTATCGCGTGTTGCCGAACGACAGTGCGGCGCACGACGTATCGCTGTATTTTGAGGCTTCGCCGGCATGGGCGCTCAATAAGCCCCATCAGGAGAGTGTGTCCGAAATAATTCGGCACGACGGCCTCACGTTTCTAAAGACCGGCAGCACAACGCAGGAGATACTGAAAAAGAAGGGCGACAATGTACGCATCGACTGGGGCTATTTCTACCTCTGCGGGGCTGACAGTGAGGAATACAGCTATCAGATTGCCGCCCCGCTTGCGTCGCGTGCCGCATTCGCCGGCGCAGCCATCCCCGAAGGGACGCCTGCTGCCGATGCCGACGGGTATCTCTCTGTCGTTCATTCGTTAGGAACGGTCAGCGGCGCGGTGTCGAACAATATCATGCTGGGCTATGACGATATCTATTCGATTCAATACTTCGGCGAACACCTTCGCCCATATTGGAACCGCGACGGAGAGCAGGATATTTTGGATGTCTTCGCCCTCGCGGCGAGCGAGTACCGCGGGCTTGTCGCTAAATGCAACCGCTTCGACGCCCACCTCATGCACGAGGCGGCTATGGCAGGCGGCAAGGAGTACGCCGAGCTGTGTGCGGTGGCTTACAGGCAGTCCATTGCGGCGCACAAGTTAGTGCAGGCGCCCAACGGCGATTTGCTCTTCCTCTCGAAGGAGAACTTTAGCAATGGCTCGATTGGCACGGTTGACGTTACCTACCCGTCGGCGCCTCTTTACCTTTTGTATAATGTCGAGCTCTGCAAGGGGTTGCTCAACCACATTTTTTATTACAGCGAAAGCGGCAAGTGGAGCAAGCCCTTCGCGGCGCACGACGTGGGCACGTACCCGGTTGCCGATGGCCAAACCTACGGCGGCGACATGCCCGTCGAGGAGACGGGTAACATGCTTATCCTGACGGCCGCCATCGCCATACGCGAAGGGAATGCACGCTACGCCGAGCGGCACTGGGACGTGCTGACGACCTGGGCTGATTACCTTGTCGAAAAAGGCCTTGACCCCGATAATCAATTATGTACCGACGACTTTGCCGGGCACTTCGCGCACAATGCCAACCTTTCCGTGAAGGCCATCCTCGGCGTGGCTTCCTATGCCAAATTAGCCGCCATGCTCGGCCACCGGGAGTTGGCTAAAGTATGTAATGACAAGGCCAAAGCCATGGCAAAGGAATGGCTTCAAATGGCCGACGACGGCGACCACTACCGCCTCACGTTCGACAGGCCGGGGTCGTGGAGCCAGAAGTATAATCTGGTATGGAATAAATTATTACGGCTGAATATATTTCCTGATGAGGTGGCTGAGAAGGAGCTTGCGTTTTATCTTACTAAGCAGAACCCTTACGGACTGCCGCTTGATAATCGCGAAACCTACACGAAGGCCGACTGGATTATTTGGACGGCAACCCTTTCCGACGACCCGGAGACGTTCCAGGCGCTTGTCCGGCCGGTGCACGCATTCGCGAATGCGACGCCTGACCGTGTGCCGATGTCCGACTGGTATTATACCGACCGCCCCAATCAGCGGGGCTTCCAGGCACGTTCGGTGGTCGGCGGCTTCTTTATCCGGTTGCTCGAACACGATAAGTAGATAGCTTTCGACAATTTGTAAGAAATCATATACTATGAAACAGTTAGCTACGATTTCCGTTATCCTGTGGGGGCTGGCGGTGGGTTGCACTCCGACGCCGCCCCTGACGGATTATGTCAATCCCTTACTCGGTACCGCAACCCTCTGGGACAGTGTTGACCTGGGCTATACCCCTACGCGCCGCACCTGGGGGGCAGAGGTGTTTCCGGGGGCGGCTCTCCCGAATGGCATGGTGCAGGTGAGCCCCGTTACGCTCTTCCACAGCGGCTCCGGCTACCAGTATGAGGACACGGTGATTTATGCCTTCACGCACACCAACAAAGGCCACTGGAACCTGTGCCATGTCCCGCTGTTGCCCGTCGTTGGCCCCGTAACGCCAGCCGATTATGCATCGGCCTTCAGCCACGACCGCGAGGCGGCGCGCCCCGGCTACTACCGCGTCAGCCTCGACCGCTATGGTATTGATGCTGAAATGACTGCCACCCTGCGCTGTGCCTGCCACCGTTACACCTTCCCCGACGGCGCCGCGAAAACGCTGCTTGTTGATTTGTCGGTTGCAAATGAGCGCGTTCGCGGGTGGTCAATCGACCGTGATGGCGATTTCGCTTTTGGCGGATACCAGCACGCGGGGGAGAAAATTTATTTTTACGCTGTCGCGAATGACCCTGTCCGCGCCCTTGACTCACTGCGCGATGGCCGGCATGCCATCACCCTTGTCCGTTTCGACGACGGCGATGCCGGCGCCCCCCTTGAGCTGAAAATTGGATTTTCTTTCGTCAGCATCGACAATGCGAAGGCGAACCTTATGGCCGAAGTCGGGACTGAATCGTTTGATGATATTTGCCGTAAGGCAGATGACACGTGGGAAACCCTGCTGTCGAAAATACGTGTCGAAGGGGGCAGCGACCGCCAGCGCCGGCTCTTTTACTCAAGCCTTTATCGCGCCTTCCTGTGGCCGGCGCTGCGCAGCGATGTCGGCGGCGAATTTACCGACGCTGCCGGCCATGTTGTCAATCCCGGCTTTCGCTACTACACCGACCCCTCGTTCTGGGACGATTATAGAAATAAATTGGTGCTCTTATCCATGCTTGCGCCCGATGTTGCGGTTGATGTCATCCGTTCTATTACCGACAAAGGCGAAAAACGCGGCGGCTTTATGCCCACGTTCTTTCATGGCGACCATGCTTCGGTGTTTGTTGCCGGCGTCTATCTGCGCGGCCTGCGTGGATTCGATGTCGAGCGTGCCTACCGGCTTATGCTTCGCAATGCGACAATTGAGAGCCGGAGCCGCCCGCACCTCAATGAGTATATCGAAAAAGGGTACATCTCCGAACCCGACCTTGAGCATCCTGTCCTCGAAACCGTAGCCCACGCTGCCGTAACCAAGACCCTCGAATACGCTTACGACGACTACGCCGTTGCCCTCCTTGCCAAAGCCCTGAACGACACCGCCGCTTACCGCATGTTAATCCCCCGTACGGCTAACTATCGCAACCTCTTCGATACCGCGACCGGCCTTATGCGCGGACGCCTCGCCGACGGTCGCTGGATACCGGCCTTCGACCCCTGTTTCCCCTACTACGAATACATGTATCGTGAGGCTAATGCATGGCAGTCCTCCTTCTTCGCCCCGCATGATGTCGCCGGGCTTATAAGCCTTTACGGGAGCGCCGCCGCCTTTGAGCAAAAACTCGATTCCCTCTTCACGATACCCTGGCAGGGGTACGAAGCCCATAATCTCTCCTGCTTTATAGGCCAGTACTGCCACGGCAACCAGCCCGACCACAACTTTCCCTATCTGTATTACTTTGTCGGAAAACAGGAAAAGACGCAAGCCCTCCTCGACACCCTCCTCAACCACTTTTACGGCATGGGTGAGCATGGCCTGGCGCTTGCCGGCATGGACGACGCCGGCGAGATGTCGTCGTGGTATGTGTTTAATGCCATTGGTTTTTACCCCTTCTCCCCTGCCGACGACCGCTATGTAGTAACCGTTCCCCTTTTCGACCGCGTCTCCTTTGCCCTTGACGGCGTCCGCTTTACCGTCCGCAGGCGAAACACCGGTCGCAAGATACGCACGATTACTTACAACGGCCAGCCGCTGGAAGGGTATTTTGTTTCGCACGGTCAGTTACAGGAAGGAAAAACGCTGGAGATAACGGTAGAGTAGGAGAGGAGCGCGCTTTCGCCATTCCATATTTATTATTGAAGATTAACGGTTGATGTGCTGCTCACATCAGGTTTTGGTGATGTTTTAAGACCGGGCAGTATCCTCTACAAGTCCACCACGTGCGCTTTCAGCTCAGGGTTCTGCATGGATTTGGGTACGGAGCTTCGGATAATATCCTGAATCGCGCGCAAGAGGGTTTTGCGTACATAATCGCGGCTCACCACGAGGCTCACTTCCCTTACGGCGGTCAGGTTTTTGAAGGGGCGCAGGTTTTCCTGCTTGTCCTCGTTGAGCCCCATGGCGTGCATTTCGGGGATGATTGTTAATCCCGGATTATAATCAACGACATTAATAAGCGTATCAATGCTTCCCGACTCGTACCGGACGGGAGCGGCTTCGCCCTGCGCTGTTTTCTTCATCCGGCACAGGCGTTCGATTTGTCCCCGGAGGCAGTGTTCGTTTTCCAGCAGCCACATGCGCCCGATGTCCAGCGTGTCCAAATCAATTTCCCGCTCTTTGTAAGCGGGGTCGAGAGGCGAGACATACGCATAAAATTTTTCGTAATAAACCGGATATTCGGCCAGACCGGGATGATTGAGCGGGCCGGCGAGGATGCCGCCGTCCAGCGTACCGTTCAGGATGTCGTTAATGAGGTTGCCGGTGGTGCGCTCCTGCAGGGTGAGTTCCACTTCGCGATGCTGGCTCTGATGTTGCTGGAGCAATACCGGCACCAGGTACGACGCAATGGTCGGAATAATGCCCATCCGGAAACGTCCCTGCACGGTATGCTGTTCATTGGCGACAATCTCCTTTATTTGCCGGAAATGCCGGAGCGAAATCCGCGCCTGCTCGATAACCTGTCTGCCGATAGCGGTGGGTTCTGCCGGATGTTTCGACCGGTCGAAAATTTTTATACCCAGCTCCTCTTCAAACTTTTGAATCATCATACTCAGCGTCGGTTGTGTAACGGCGCAAGCCTCGGCGGCGTTGGCGAAATGCCGGAAATTATCGACGGCAATAATGTATTCCAATTGTTGTATATTCATAGTGCATCAATTTTATTTATGCAAAGATAAAAAATATCAGTTTGACATTCGTCGATAATACCCCTACATTTGCATAAAAATTTAAAAAAATAATATTCATTAAAAAGAAAAGATTATGCAACCAATTATCAATTCACAGCTTCCCGAATTTTCGCTGCAAGCGTATCATCAAGGGAAATTCAAAACCATCGGGCACCACGACGTAAAAGGAAAGTGGGCGATTTTCTTCTTCTACCCGGCCGATTTCACCTTTGTGTGCCCGACCGAGCTCGCCGACATCGCCGACAAGTATGCCCGGTTTCAGCAAATGGGTGTCGAAGTTTATTCCGTAAGCACCGACTCCCACTTTGTGCATAAGGCCTGGCACGACGCCTCCGAAACCATCCGGAAAATCAACTATCCGATGCTGGCAGACCATACCGGCGCATTGAGTCGCGCTTTTGGCGTGTTGATTGAAGAAGACGGCATGGCTTACCGCGGGACGTTTGTAGTCAATCCCGAAGGGCAGATTAAGCTGGCCGAAATTCACGACAACGGCATCGGCCGCAATGCCGACGAGCTGTTGCGCAAGGTCGAAGCCGCGCAGTTTGTGGCCGCGCACCCCGACGAAGTATGCCCCGCCAAATGGAAAAAAGGCGATGCCACCCTCAAACCCTCCATCGACCTGGTCGGGAAAATCTAAACAGCGAATATTGGATATTGAAAAATGCCGCTCCGTACTGGGGCGGCATTTTTTTAATGGAATCAATCAATCCTGATTCAGGCACTGGCCTAAGAGAGCCGGTAATAATTAATCATTAACCGTTAACGATGTCGAAGGCGCGGCCGACCTGCCCCTTGTAGCCGCCCTTGCCGTAGATGGTGAGCTGCGCCATGCCTGCGTTGACATTATTTTTGTAGGTTACCGAAAAATCCTTGCCCAGCTCGAGCGCCACGGGCGGGTTGTCGTCTTCGTGATAATAGACAACCGGTATCACCACCACCGGGGCGCCGGTATAGAGCTGTGCGGGGATGGGTTCGATAACGGTATGGTCGTCCTCGGAGAGGTCTTTGACGGTGCGGGAAAACTGCGCATTCAGGCGGTCAATAGTCGGATTAAGCAGGTCGATAAATGCATCGAAATCGGTCGATTCGCCGACGACGCTGTGGGCGTCGATAATGTAAACCATCTGGTGCCACACGGTTTCGATGCGTTTGCGCACGTCGGTAGCCGTATAGGCCGGCTTGGTACCCTGCTCGGTATCGCGCTGCCGGAGCAGGTTTTTAAAGGTATTGAAGCCGGTGTTGAGGTCGGTAACCCAGGTGGTCAGGCCGAGGGTAACGACGTCGGCGGCGGATGCGCCGGTAAAGTGTTCGAGGATTGCCCGCACGTCGCCGGCCTCTTCGTTGTAGGCCTCGCGTGCCACGTTGCCGTATTCTTTCAGCATGATATGCACCCTTTCGGCGGCGGCGACGACGGTGGCCGACGAAGCGTGCAACGACGCCTGCACGATGGCGTTAATACCCACCAGTACCCGATCGACCGTCTGGTCGGCTTCGGCAATGCGGGCCGTCAGTACGCTTTTACGTACCCATTGCATCACGGCGTCTTCGAGGGTTAGCGCCGCATTAAATTCGGGCATCAACGGCGCCACGGCTGTTTTAAGGGCGTTGCCGGCTGCGGCCAGCTGTATGGACACATCTTTAAAAAAATCAAAATGCGCCGGAAACAACAATCGTCTAAATCTAAGATGGTGTAAATTCTTCATAGAATGGATATTTTAATTTATATAAAATAATAATGGATTCCAATGACACTGTGTTGTTGCTCTCCCGCACCGTGCGGGGAACCAATGACACTGTGTTGTTGCTCTCCCGCACCGTGCGGGGAACCAATGACACTGTGTTGTTGCTCTCTCGCACCGTG
>JAISXF010000114.1 GCA_031270845.1 Prevotellaceae bacterium | reverse complement strand
GCAGAACCGCCCCGCAGGTCGAAAAGTGCCTTCGTACCATCGGCAGAACCTGCTTTTCGACCCAAATACAGGTTCTGCCGGTGGTATTCACCTTCCCGCAAGTCGGCGAGGCTATTTTTCCGGTATTTTGGGCTTGGTTGCACCTTGCCGGCGAGGAAAATACTACCGCAAACACCCCACCCGCACACCGCGCCGGTATGTTTCCTTGTGTCTGTTGTACCTGTATCAATCCCTTTCATATTTTTTATAAAATAAGTGCAAAGATAGGTATTTTTTTTAGAACATGGACTTTTAGACAATAGACGTTGAGACAATAGACGTTGAGACAATAGAACCGCGAAGCGGTGACATTATTATAAAAACCCCGCTTCGCGGTTCTATTGTCTAAAAGTCCATGTTCTATTGTCCATGTTCTATTGTCCATTGTCTAAAAGTCCATGTTCTATTGTCTCAACGTCTATTGTCTATTGTCTATTGTCTAAAAGTCTCAAAAAAAAGAACTACCTTTGTTGTCTATTATTATTTATAATTAATTATATTAAATATTATTTTTATGAAACCGATTTGTATTCTTTTTATTTTTTCATTTATGTTGATGAATTGTGCGCGACAGCCGGCGTTGAAGTATCCCGACACGGCCAAAGTCGATCATGTGGATACCTGTTTCGGCACCGCCGTGCCCGACCCCTACCGGTGGCTTGAAGATGACCGCTCGGAGGCGACCGCCGCGTGGGTTGAGGCCGAAAACAAAGTTACCTTCGGCTATCTGGAACGCCTCCCGATGCGCGAAGCCATCCGCGAATGCCTGACCGAAATATGGAACTACCCGAAGCAGGGGGTGCCGTCGAAATACGGCAGCAAGTATTTCTTTTCCAAAAACGACGGACTGCAAAACCAGTCGGTGCTGTATGTGAAGGACAGCCTCGCGGGCGAGCCGCGCGTGTTTATTGACCCTAACACGCTGTCGGAAGACGGGACAACCCGGCTCGGCGGCATCAGCGTGTCGCATGACCACCGGTATGTGGCTTATACGCTCTCGTCGGGCGGGTCGGACTGGCGTGAGATACGGTTGAAGGACATCGACGGGCGCGACCTGCCCGACGTAATCCAATGGGTTAAGTTTTCAAGCATTTCCTGGTATGGCGACGGCTTTTATTACAGCGGCTACGACGCCCCGAAGGGCAGCGCGCTCTCGGAACAGAACCAGGCCAACAAGGTTTACTTCCACCGGCTCGGCACGCCGCAGTCGGCTGATGCGCTTGTTTACAGCGACCCCAAAAATCCGCTGCGTTATAATCTGGCTCTAACCACCGACGATGAGCGGTTTCTTATCCTGAGCATCTCGGCCGGCACCGACGGCAATACGCTGGCCGTGCGCCGGCTCAATGCTCCGAATGCCGCCTTTACGCCGATTACGCCGGCGCGGTTCGATTATGAATATAATGTGGTTGATAATTTCGGCGACGCCATTTATATCCATACCAACGACAACGCCCCGCGCTATAAATTGATGCGGGTAACGCTCCGCGCGGGACAGCCGGTGTGGGAAACCGTTATCCCCGAAGGCGACGATGTGCTCGAATGGGTTTCTGTGGCCGGTGGCAGGCTTGTCGCCGGATACCTGCACAATGCCTGCTCGCAGGCATTCGTTTTCGACCGCGACGGCGGAAGTAAAACCGCCCTGTCGCTGCCCGGCATCGGCAGCATCGGCGGTTTGAGCAGCACGAAGGACGGGGGCGAGGTGTTCTATTCGTTTTCGTCGTATGCCGTGCCTTCGACCATTTTCCGCATTGCCGACATCCACGCGCCGGCGCCCGAACTGTACCACGAAACGCAGCTCAAGATTACACTGAGTAAATATGTAACCGAGCAGGTATGGTTCACCAGCAAGGACAGCACGCGGGTGCCGATGTTTATTGTCTATAAGGAAGGCGTGCCGCGCAACGGGAAAAACCCGACGCTGCTTTACGGCTACGGCGGCTTCAACCAGAGTATGACGCCCGGGTTCAGCATCTCCAATATCCTGTTTCTGGAAAGCGGCGGGGTGTATGCGGTGGCCAACCTTCGCGGCGGCGGCGAGTTCGGCAGTCAATGGCACAAGGCCGGTACGCGGCTGCAAAAGCAAAATGTGTTTGATGATTTTATTGCGGCTGCCGAATATCTGATTGCTGAAAAATATACGTCGTCCGAGAAATTGGCCATCCGCGGCGGCTCCAATGGCGGATTGCTGGTAGGCGCCTGCATGACGCAGCGCCCCGAACTCTTTAAGGTGGCGCTGCCGGCGGTAGGCGTCATGGACATGCTGCGTTTCCACAAGTTTACTGTCGGCTGGGGCTGGGTCGATGACTACGGCTCGAGCGAAGAGAGCGAAGAGCAGTTCCGCTACCTGCTGGGTTATTCGCCGCTGCACAATATCCGCCCCGGGGTGCGCTATCCGGCCACCCTCATCACCACCGCCGACCATGACGACCGCGTAGTCCCGGCGCATTCGTTTAAGTTTGCCGCCACGCTGCAGGCTGCGCAGGCCGGCTCGAACCCGGTGCTGATACGTATCGAAACCATGTCGGGGCACGGCTCCTCATCGACCCAAAAGGCCATCGAAGAATATACCGACATGTGGGCGTTTACGTTTTATAACTTGGGAGTTAAGTTTTAATTACGAATTACGAATTACGAATTACGGGTTTCCCGTTCATCGTAGGGGCAACGCATGCGTTGCCCCTACGATAATAATGTCACCGCTTCGCGGTTCTATTGTCCGTAATTCGTAATTCGTAATTCGTAATTCGTAATTATTTTATTACCTTTGTCGGCATAATTTATAATTTTATAATTAAAACCGTAATTCGTAATTCGTAATTCGTAATTTAAAATGGATCGACGTACATTTTTAAGCCTTTCCGCATTGGCGGGTGCAGGGGCGGCAATAGCTCCGCAGGCGGCCATCTCGGCGGTCAAAAGCCGGCCGGGTATGAAGAATGACACAACCCCTATCGCCACCCGACAACTGGGGCTGACGGGGATGGAAATCCCAATATTAAGCATGGGCGTGATGCGCGCCGATAATCCGGCTGTTGTCCGCGCGGCTTACAACGCGGGGCTTACGCATTTCGACACGGCGCACGGCTATCAGAACGGGAAAAACGAAGAGATGCTGGGCACGTTTTTCAAAGGCCGCGACCGCTCGACGTTTACCATTGCCACCAAAGGCAAGGCCGACCCACGGTCGGACAACTTTGAACAGGACTACGCGACGCTGTTCGACACCAGCCTCCGCCGTCTGCAAATGGACTATGTCGATATTTTCTACTTCCATGCGGCCGACGATGTGGAAACACTGAGCAACCCCCGTCTGTTAGCCCTGTTGAAAAAATTTAAGGACAGCGGCAAGGCCCGGCACATCGGCTTTTCGACGCATGCCCACAAGCCGGCGCAGATCGATGAGGCCATTGCGTCGGGCGTGTTTGAAGTATGCCTTGTCAGTTATAATTTTAAATTGAATATTCTCCCCGAACTGAATGCCGCCATCCGGCGGGGCGTCAAGGCCGGCATGGGCTTCGTGGCCATGAAAACGATGGTCGGCGGCGCCGAAGACGCCGAAGGGAACAGGCGGGTCAATGGCGCATCGTGCCTGCGGTGGGTGTGGCAGAACCCGGATATTACAACGGCCATCCCCGGTTTCACCAGCTTCGACTTGCTCGACAACTGCCTCGAAGCCGCCCACTCGCCCGTGCTGATGCCGGCGGATGCCGAATACATAGCCGCCCTGCAAACACGGCCGATGCTCTTCTGCCAGAACTGCGGAAACTGCATCGACCAGTGCGCACGCCGCTTGCCGATACCGGCGATAATGCGTGCCTACATGTACAACTTCGGCTACCGGCACCCCGCCCTCTCGAAAGAAACCCTGACCGAACTGGCGCTAACCGGCAACGAATGCGCCGGCTGCAGAGCCTGCACGGTCGATTGCCCGTCGGGCTTCAAAGTCGCGGAAAAGATTGCGGCTATCACGCCGATTGTAAACGTTCCTTCCTGTTATCTGACATAAATGAAATTTTTCACCGGCACACATCTGTTGCTATGGCTAATCCTGTACGGCATCACCGCACAGGCATTGGCGCAAACGCCCCAGGCGCTGCACGCGGCATTGCCGGCTATCGCCGGATGGACGGTCGCGCCGGAGATCGAAGTATTTAATCGAGAAAATCTCTATGAACGCATCAATGGCGCGGCGCCGCTGTTTTTTGAAAATAATTTCGAAGAGATGACCAGCATGGTCTATACCCGCGGCGAGGAATATATCACCATCCAGGCCTACCGCCATGCCACACCCGAAGACGCCTTTGGGATGTACGCCTCCGAACGCTCGTCGGACATGACGTTTTACCCGGGCATCGGCGGTGAAGCGCAGGGCGACGCGTACGGATTGTTTTTCTTTGCAGGATGTATCTATGTCAAAATGTCGGCCGGCAGCGAGGGCGAAGCGGTTAGTCGCGCTTTCACGGAAATAGCCGCCGGGTTGGCCGCCGCTATCGACACCGCCGCCGCCTACCCGCCGCTGTTCACGATTTTTCCGGCAGAGGGATTAATCGCGTACACGCAAGCCTATATTTCGCAGAATTATATCGGTCATGCTTTTTTGAAGCCGGCCTGTACGGCGAACTACACCCGTGCAGGTCTTTCTTTTCAAGCGTTTGTAATCGACGGGAAAAGCCCGGAAGCTGCCCGGCAAATACTCCTCGACTATTTCCGCTTTACCGGCCAGCCGACCGACTTTACCCAGGGCAACCTCCTTATCGAAGACCGCTATAACGGGAATATTCCGGTAGTATGGCAAGGCCGTTACATCATCGGGGCATTCAGCGAAAACGCCGATGATTTCCCGGAAGAGATTTATGGGTTCCTGAGGGAGGTAGCAGCAGGCAGGGGCAGTAGATAGAGACAGCAGGTAGCAGGTAGCGTGACTACGCAGTTCTACCGCCTCAGCAGGTTGCGGTTATTGCCTTAACCTGCGGGCGAAAACGCCAGCCGCAGCATATTGAGCGCCGTAGCGGCTGCACGGTCGATATTACGTAGCCGGTCGTTGGTGAACTGCCAGCGGCGGGATGTTACGCCCTGCGGGGTTGCGATGGCAATCCATACCGTCCCGACGGGCTTCTGCGCCGTGCCGCCGCCGGGGCCGGCAATGCCCGATGTGGCGATGGCATAATCGGCTTCCATCAGGCGCCTGACGCCTTCGGCCATCTGTTCTACTACCGGCTCACTGACGGCGCCGTGTTCGAGAATGTCGGACGCGCGGACTTGCAGCACGCCGGTCTTCACCGCATTGTCATAAGCCACTATTCCCCCTTTGAAATACGCCGAACTGCCGGCCTCCGAGGTCAGTAACGACGCGATTTTGCCGCCGGTGCACGACTCGGCGACAGCCACCGTCGCCCGACGCTGCCGCAACAGCCGCCCCACAACCGACACGAGCGTATCGTCGCCGGCGCCATAAATGACCTCCGCAAGAAGCGCCTGCAACCCTTCGACGGCTTTCGCAACAAGCCTTTCGGACGTCGCATCGGGCGCGTAAACCGACAGCCGCAGACGCACGCCCGTTAGCGGGCCCGGCAGATAGGCCAGCCGGATACACGGCGGCAGCGCGCGTTCCCATTCGGCAATGTGCGCCGCCAGCACCGACTCGGGCATACCGTAAGTGGCAACCGTCCGGTGGAGCACGGGGGGCAGCCGCAGAGAGGCTTGCAGTTTCCGCACCACTTCCCCCATCAGGGCTTGCATCTCGAAAGGCACGCCGGGGAGCGCAATAATGATTCTTCCCTGATACTCGAACCACAGCCCCGGCGCCGTGCCTATGCGGTTGAGCAGGGTTTCACAATTGTCGGGCACGAGCGCCTGTTCGCGGTTTTGGCGGTTCATCGGCAGGCCGCGCTGCGCGGTGATTTGCTGAATAATCTCCAGCGACGGCGCGTCTGTCCGCCAGCCTGTGGCGTGTGTAAATTCGGCCAGTACGTTTTTCGTGATGTCATCGTTTGTAGGGCCGAGGCCGCCGGTAAGAATAACGACGCCGGCGCCGGCGACCGCCTGTTCCAGCGCCTCTGTTATCGCCCGCCGCTCGTCGCCCACCGAGTGCATGGCGACGACGCGGATGCCGGCCGCATTTAACTGCCCGGCAATATACGCGGAATTGCTGTCCACGATTTGCCCTATCAAAATCTCATCGCCAACAGTAATAATCGAGGCGTTCATTAATAATTAATGATTATAATTTATAACTTCTCCACGTCTGGCTCACGTCGCGTGCAGCATCGACGGTCGGGGTCTGGCTCTTGCTTTGATAGACGGTGGAGTGTTGCTTGACGCTGGTGGTGATATAGTCGCTCAGGTCGCCGAAGCTGACATCTCCTTTGGTTTCCTGTAGTTTTTTGAGGAGAAAATAAGTAAATAGCCCGTGTCCTTTTTCGCGGTAGGGGTGGGCGGTTTCGCTGCCCTGCGCGGCGGCAAAGACCACCGTCCGGCCAAGAGGCGTACCCGGAGTGGTTTCGACGGCGACGCCGCGTTCGGAGGTGAGCATTTTCCCGTCGCGCTGCGCCCCGCTGAAGCAGGCATCGATAAAGACCGTAACGGATTTGGCCGGCATCTTGCCCAAGGCGGCGTACAGGTCGTCGAGCTTGTAGCCCGAAGCCACATCGGAGCCGTAGCCATCGACAGGCAGCAGGTAGCGCGGCACGGGGCGGTTGTCGCTGGCGACATGCTCGCCGGGGATACCGTGTCCGGCATAGTAGAACAGCACGCTGGCCTCGCCCTCGTAGGAGTCGGTAACGCGCGCGAGCCAGCCTATTTCCATGCGGATGTCATTGAGGGTGGCATCGGCTACGTAGTGCACATGTTCGGCAGGCAGGCCGAGGGTTTGGATGGCGTACTGGCGGAACACCTCCCCGTCGTTGCGGGCAAATTCCACCGG
The DNA here is from genome assembly GCA_031270845.1 of Prevotellaceae bacterium. Taxonomy (GTDB): domain Bacteria; phylum Bacteroidota; class Bacteroidia; order Bacteroidales; family UBA932; genus JAIRKX01. The sequence goes on along the minus strand of JAISXF010000114.1, from coordinate 6,813 downwards.
CGTCTCCCGGCGGTAATGCTCGTTGGCGATGACGACCGCAAAGGTTTTCTCTTTCTTGCCGGCTTTGCCTTTCGGTATATCGACATCGACATCGGCCTTGCCGACGGTTAGCGTCGTTTCGGTGAACGTTTGCCCGCCCCGCGCGCCGCCGGAAGTACCGGCGATGCTAATGTCTATCGGCTCGAAATGATAATCGACCTGCGCCACAGTATAGGTTAACGACGCCTGGTTGCTGTACTGGTACTTTTCGCCGCTGGGCAGCTGGAAGGTCATTTCGGCGATAGCGAGCCGGTCGTTTTCTATGTAATAGACGGGCGTGTAGCGGGCTTGCGGCCAGGCTTCCTTAAAATAGCGGCCGCGCGCGCGGGGCACAGGCACCAGCATCGGTTGCCCGCTGAGGCCACCGGCGACAGGGAACACTTCATTATCGGCATCGTACTCGCCCAGCTGCAGGTTCAGGTTCAGCGTTGCGCTTTGCGCTTCGATGTATTGCCGTTCCGCTTCTTTGACTAACCGCGCGATTTCCGCCTGCCGCGCGGCTTCGGTTACCCGAGCGCGCCATTCGCCGGTGCGTTCAAACTCCCCTTTCTTTTGCCATGCATTAATGCGGGGTTCGACATAGCGTTTGGCAAAAGCACTAAAGAACGAATCTCTGTATTCTTTGGCTTTTGTTCGCGCTGTCTGTGTATCGTCGTATATTACAGGAACGACTACCGCGCCGGTCTTATCAACACAACCCCATTTGCCGTTAAGGAAAACCTGTGCCAGTCCTTCGAAAAAGGAATATGTATAGCCATATTTAAACGGAATGACTACCGCGCCGGTTTTATCAATACAACCCCATTTGTCGTTAAGGCTAACCGGAGCCAGTCCTTCGGAAAATTCACGTGTATCGTCATATTTAAATGGAATGACTACCGTGCCGGTTTTATCAATATAACCCCATTTGCCGTTAAGTTTAACCGATGCCAATCCTTCGGAAAAATAACGTGCATTGTCATATTTAAACGGAATGATTTCTGTGCCGGTTTTATCAATATAACCATATTTGTAGTTAAAGTAAATCGCTGCCAGTCCTTCGTAAAAGTAATATGCATTGTCATATTTAAACGGAATGACTACCGTGCCGGTTTTATCAATATAACCCCATTTGCCGTTAAGTTTAACCGGTGCCAGTCCTTTGGAAAAGCCATTTGCCTCGCTATATTTAAACGAAATGACTTCCGTGCCGGTTTTATCAATATAACCCCATTTGCCGTTAAGTTTAACTGTTGCCAGTCCTTCGTAAAATATATCTACACCGTCATATTTAAGCGGAATGACTACCGCGCCGGTTTTATCAATATAACCATATTTGCCGTTTTCGCCTTTCTTCGGCGTCAGTTCCTGCCCTTCGCACACGAGGCTCACGGCGAGGAAGAATACTGCTAAAAATACTTTCATAATCGTTAATGTTAATGTTAATTTATAAATCTGTCAATATAGAATGACCTGTTTTGTTGATTTGTGACATGCTTCAGCAATCAGAAGATCTACGTCAGCAATCAAAAGATCTACGTCAATAATATGGTTTGCTTATGTCAAAACTATATTTTCTTTCATTCATAATTCGTTATCTTAATTCGTAATGGTTTTCAATATTTGTTTTACGAATCCGGGACCGTTGTAAATTAATCCGGTATATACCTGCACGAGGGAGGCTCCGGCGTCGAGCAGTTGTCGGGCGTCGCGGGGGCTCATTACGCCGCCGCTGGCGATGACGGGCAGCTGGTGTTTGGTAAGGGTAACGATGTACCGCACCATGTCGAGCGTATTGGTAAACAGGGGGGCGCCGCTCAAGCCTCCGGCGGCGATGCGAGCGAGGGAGGCCGGCGCGGTGCGCAGTCCGTCGCGCCGGGTGGTGGTATTGGCCACCACGAGGCCGTCCAGTCCATACTCGAAAACCAGCGCCAGGACGTCTTCTATCTGCGTGGCCGAGAGGTCGGGCGAGAGTTTGAGCAGCACCGGCCGGTAGGTGTCGTGGTATTTGCGCTGTTCGGTGATGGCTTCCACGATGCGGCGCAGTTGCTCGCCGTCCTGCAAGCCGCGCAGTTGTTCGACATTGGGACAGCTGACATTAATCACAAAATAATCGACCGTGTCGTACAGTTTCACAAACGCACGTTCGTAGTCGGCGGCGGCGGTGGCATTGGGCGTCGCAGAGTTTTTGCTGATATTGCCGCCGATAATCACCCGCCGGCGCCGGCGTCGGCGCTTGAGGTTACGGGCCACGGCGGCAGCCCCGTTGTTATTAATGCCCATGTGATTGATAATCGCGCGGTCTTTCGGCAGGCGGAACAGGCGTGGACGGGGGTTGCCCGCCTGGGCGTGGGGTGTTACCGAGCCGATTTCAATGAAACCGAACCCGATACAGCCCAGCTCATCGACCACTTCGGCGTTCTTATCGAGGCCGGCGGCCAGCCCGACAGGGTTTTTGAATTTCAGGCCGAAGACTTCGCGCGCCAGCGAAGGATGGTCGTACGAAAAGTTTTTCCGCAGCAGGCATTTCGCCAGCGGAATGTAGCGCAACAGCCGCAGCAGGCTTATCATCAGCCGGTGGGTTGTTTCGGGCGCGATACAAAATAAAAACGGACGTAGTTGTCTATACATAATAGCGATTGAAAAACGCTACAAATGTAGTTATTTTTTATAGATTGACCGCTCTCCCGATGCCGGCAGCGGGGGAAATAATTTGGCAGGTTCGGAAATTGGCCGTATCTTTGTCTGCATAATTTTATTATTAAATACGATGGCAACCATTCAAACAACGTACGCCGGCAAGTTGCGTACCGAAATCCGGCACACGGCGTCGGGGCAAACTGTCAACACCGATGCGCCGCTCGACAACCACGGCGAGGGCAAGTATATCTCGCCCACCGATATTTTTACGGCATCCTATGCCAGCTGCATTTTTACGATTATGGGTATCGCCGCCGCCACGCACGGCTTCTCTATCGACGGAATGAGTGCCGAGACAACCAAAGTGATGGCCGACAACCCGCGCCGCGTGGCGAAAATAACCGTCGTCATCACCATGCCGCCGAATAATTATTCGTCCCGCGAGCGGCGTATCATCGAAGCCGTGCCCGGCAACTGCCCCGTCGGGCACAGCCTGCACCCCGATATTGAAAAGGAAGTAACCTTTAGATTTTAGCGGATGGGTATTGGATTTTATATCCGATAGAGAACAATGAAAACAACCATACCATTACATTTGCCTGCGGGAAAGACCGTCCCCGTTATTACCGGCCTTGCCGCCGCCGAACTGGCCGGATACATCCCCGCCGACGCAACGGTGATTGCCGTTATCGACAAGCAGGTCGAAGCATGGTTCCTCCGCTGCTTTGCAGGCATCCCCTATATCACTATGATTGCCGACGAGGGGCTGAAAACCCTCGACACCATCGAACAGCTCTCGGCCGGCCTCCTCGATGCCGGCGCCGACCGCGACTCGTTCCTGCTCGGCGTAGGCGGAGGCCTGCTGTGCGACATCACCGGCTTCCTCGCCGCGACCTACATGCGCGGTATCCCCTTCGGATTTGTCCCCACAACGCTCCTCGCCCAGGTCGATGCGGCGCTCGGCGGCAAAAACGGAGTCAATCTGCGCGGCTATAAAAACATGCTTGGCACCTTTACCCACCCCGACTTTATCCTCTGTTCCACCGACGCCCTCGCCACCCTCACCGACCGCCTTTATAACGCCGGGATGGCCGAAATTATAAAGATTGCCCTCGTCGCCGATGCCGGGCTCTTTACGTTTATCGAACAGCACGCCGAAGCCATTGCCGGACGCCACCCCGAAGCGCTGAACCATATCATCGGCCGCGCCATAACATTGAAAATTGAGATTGTCGAACGCGACGAGAAGGAAAAGGGCGAACGGCGCAAACTTAATTTGGGACACACCGTCGGCCATGCCATCGAATGTACGGCCGGCGACATCCTGCACGGCGAGGCGGTCGGCATCGGGCTGGCCTGCGCCGCCGCCTTTTCGCAAAGGCAGGGCTGGCTGTCGGCCGCCGACACCGAGCGCATCATCGCCCTGCTGCAATATTTCCATTTACCGACATCCTGTACCATCCCCGCCGGCGAGCTGCACAACGCCATCATGCACGACAAGAAAAAAAGCGGCGTCATGCTGCACTACATCGCCCTCTCGGCCATCGGCCATGCCGTAGAAACGGACTATAAATTGGGAATGATGGATTAACCGTTACCGTTTATGAACCGCGACGCGCTTATTTGCTCCTCCCTGACCGGCTATACTTACAGCCACTGCCGCCAGGCCATTGCGCATACCGGCATGGCCGAAATCCGAATGGACACGATGGCGCTCACCCTTGAGCAGGTGGAAGGCCTCTTCGGCGCGGCGCCCGTTCCCCTTATCGCGACTTACCGTGCCGGCAAGACCTCCGATACGCAGCGCGCGTTGTTCCTGATCGCCGCCATACACGCCGGCGCCGCCTTTATCGACCTTGCCTTCGACGACCCCTGCCGGCGCCGCCTCATGCAGGAAGCCCGTGCGCACGGCTGTTCTGTTATTCTTTCGTATCATAATTTTGAATGCACGCCACCCGCCGAAACATTGCACGGCATTATGCGCCAAATGGCCGAATACGCTCCCGATATACTGAAAATCGTACCCCTTGCCCGCTTGCCCATCGACTGCCTGCGGGTACTTGCGCTTTATGCGGAAGGCTACCGTCTGCTTGCCTTTTGCATGGGCGCTGCGGGGCGCTACTCGCGCATTGCCTCCGCCCTCTTGGGCGCCCCTTTCGTCTATGCCGCGCCCGACAACGGGCAGCCTGCTGCCGACGGCCAGTTTACCGTATCACAGGTACGGTTGCTTTTGTCGCATTGCGCCCCTTAAACTATGAACTATGAACTATGAACTATGAACTATGATAAAACTCGCACTCATCGGGCAACATATCGAACACAGTAAAAGCCCCCAGCTATTTGCCGCAGCCTATCACAATATCCAGCGATATTCCTACAAGCGAATCCCTGCGACAACCGTAGGGAAGGCGATGCGCTTATTTCATTCGATACCCTTACACGGCATCAACGTTACCGCCCCATATAAACGGACTATTTTGAACTACATCGACCAGTACAGCGAAGAAGTAGAGCTGGTAGGCGCAGCGAATGTCATCGTTCGGCGAAACGATAAAATCGTTGCCTATAACACCGACGTCGCCGGCGTAACCGATGCCTTTATCCAGAACGGCGTAGCGATATACGGCAAGAAAGCCCTTGTTTTCGGTGCCGGCGGGGCGGGTCATGCAGCCGCCTACGCCCTGAAAAAGGGTGGCGCACGGGTGTTTTGGACGAACCGCACGACCGCCGGCATGAAAAACAGGGCGCAGCAATATAAAGTGCATTGCATATCCTTTGGCGAGATTGCCGAACATATCGCCAAGATGGATTTGATTGTAAACACCCTTCCCCCGACAGCCGGGATACTGCATACCCTCTCGCTGCACGAAGCGCAGGTTGTGCTTGATGCCGATTACGAATATAACCCGCTGGAGAAAATAGCCGCCGCCGGTCATGCGCGTTATATCAACGGCCTGTCGTGGCTGCTCTGGCAAGCCGTGCCGTCGTTCTTTTACTTTACCGGCATAATGCCCGACACAAACGCCATGAGAAGAACCCTGTTGGATGAAAATTGAAAATTACGACAAACTGGCAACTCTCAATACTTATGCGTTACTTTATCCATCTTTCCTACAAAGGCACGAACTACCACGGCTGGCAACTGCAGGCCAACGCCCGCACGGTGCAGGGAGCATTGAACCGTGCGCTGTCGCTCCTGCTGGGCGAGGAGATTATGACCGTCGGCGCCGGCCGTACCGATGCCGGCGTTCATGCAGTGCGCTTTACCGCACACTTCGACAGCAATCGCTATGCCGGCCTGTCGGCTTCCCGCGATCTCGTCGATAAGCTTAACGCCATGCTGCCCGGCGATATTTGCATCGCCGCCATCTGCCCCGTAGCCGACGACGCCCATGCCCGCTTCGATGCCCGAAGCCGCACCTATAAATATTATATCCACACCCGCAAAAATCCCTTCGCCGCCGAATTTTCAACCGCTATCCCCTGTGCGCTCGACTGCGAGGCCATGAACCGCGCCGCGCAGCTGCTGCTGGAATATACCGACTTCACCAGCTTTGCCAAACTGCATTCGCAAACCAAAACCAACTGCTGCCGCATTACGAAAGCCGTCTGGGAACCGACCGCCGACGGGCTGGTGTTTACCATCTCGGCCGACCGCTTTCTCCGAAATATGGTACGCGCCATTGTCGGCACGCTGATAGATGTCGGCAGGGGGAAAATCACCTGCGACGGGATGCGTCGAATCATCGAACAGAAAAACCGCAACAAGGCCGGCAATTCTGCCCCCGCAAAGGGATTGTTCCTTGAAGCCATCGAATATTAATTACGAATTACGAATTACGAATTACGAATTACGGACTTTGAGAACATAGACGTAAGAACATAGACGTAGAGACTGTAGGGGCAATGCATGCGTTGCCCCTACGTCATAATTCGTAATTCGCAGGCCGTGCGAGAGAGCAACGTCCTATGGACGTCGGAGTCTCGCAGCGTGCGAGAGAGCAACGTCCTATGGACGTCGGAGTCTCGCAGCTTGCGAGAGAGCAACGTCCTATGGACGTCGGAGTCTCGCAGCTTGCGAGAGAGCAACGTCCTATGGACGTCGGAGTCTCGCAGCTTGCGAGAGAGCGGCTATGTATAGAAGCCGGTTCCCCG
>JAISXF010000101.1 GCA_031270845.1 Prevotellaceae bacterium | reverse complement strand
CGAGAGAGGAAATACATAATGTATTTGGAGCCCCGCACCGTGCGAGAGAGGAAATACATAATGTAGTTGGAGCCCCGCACCGTGCGGGAGAGCGGTTACATATTGTAACCGGAGCGCCGCACGGTGCGAGAGAGCGGTTACATAATGTAACCGGAGTGCCGCACGGTGCGAGAGAGCGGTTACATATTGTAACCGGTTCCCCGCACGGTGCGAGAGAGCGGTTACATAATGTAACCGGAGTGCCGCACGGTGCGAGAGAGAAAATACATTATGTATTTCATAATTCATCCGCCGCAGGCAACTTTCAACTCGTAATTCGTAACTCGTAATTCGTAATTAAAAAATAATGCGTACCTTTGCGAAACATTAAACCCTATAAAGTAAAAAAAGTATGGCTCATAAAATTTCAGAAGATTGTACCGCATGTGGTACCTGTGCAGGCGAATGTCCGCTGGAAGCGATTGTTCCGGGAGATATCTATCGTATCGACCCCGAAATATGCAGCGACTGCGGTACCTGCGCCGATGTTTGTCCGGTAGGCGCTATCAGCCCGGAGTAAGCGCGAAGCGCTAACAGTTACGAATTACGTAAAGGGTGAAGGGTGTTATTTATGATGACACCCTTTACTTTTTATTTGAATGACGTGCAAGGGGCTTAAAAACGCATTTATCCGGTAAAAAAATTACCGGTTGCTCCCGCCGCAGGCAATTTGTAATTAAAAAAATGTCTATTGTCTATTGTCTTCTGTCTATTGTCTTCTGTCTATTGTCTTCTGTCTATTGTCTTCTGTCTATTGTCTTCTGTCTATTGTCTTCTGTCTATTGTCTTCTGTCTATTGTCTATTGTCTATTGTCTATTGTCTTCTGTCTATTGTCTATGTTCTTTCGTAATTCGCAATTCGTAATTCGTAATTTAAAAAAAAGCCGTACCTTTGCGGCCTTTGGAAGTAAAACAATCTTAAAAGTAAATAATAATGACAAAAGAAAAAAAGTTTATCACCTGCGACGGCAATTATGCGGCGGCGCATGTGGCGTATTTGTTCAGCGAAGTAGCGGCTATTTATCCGATAACCCCGTCATCGACGATGGCGGAATATGTGGACGAGTGGGCGGCCTTCGGGAAAAAGAACCTCTTCGGAGAAACGGTCGCGGTGGCGGAGATGCAAAGCGAAGGCGGCGCGGCGGGTGCGGTGCACGGGTCGTTGCAGGCCGGCGCATTGACGACAACGTTCACCGCCTCGCAAGGGCTGCTGCTGATGATTCCGAATATGTATAAAATGGCGGGGGAGTTGCTGCCGGCGGTGTTCCACGTATCGGCACGGGCGCTGGCGGCACAGGCGCTGTCGATTTTCGGCGACCACCAGGATGTGATGGCCGCACGGCAGACGGGCTTTGCGATGCTGGCTTCGGGCAGCGTGCAGGAAGTGATGGACCTGGCGGCGGTGGCGCATTTGGCCGCTATCAAATCGCGGGTGCCTTTTATGCATTTTTTTGACGGCTTCCGCACGTCGCATGAAATACAAAAAATTGAAGAAATCGACGGCGAGGCGCTGAAAGGCATGATCAGCGAAAAGGCTCTGAAGGCCTTCCGCCGTCGTGCGCTAAATCCGAATGCGCCCGTTACGCGCGGCACGGCGCAGAACCCCGACGTATATTTCCAGTCGCGCGAAGCAGCTAATGCCTTCTATGACGCAACGCCTGATATTGTGGCACGCTACATGGGCGAGATCAGCGAACTGACCGGGCGGCATTACGCCCCGTTTACGTACTACGGGCACGCGCAGGCCGAGCATATTGCCATTGCCATCGGTTCGGTCAACGACACACTGAAGGAGACGGTCGATTACCTGAATGCGCAGGGCGAAAAGGTCGGCGCGGTGTCGGTGCATTTATACCGCCCGTTTTCGGCCAAATACCTGCTGCGCGTGCTGCCGAAGACGGTTCGGCGCATCGCCGTGCTCGACCGCACCAAAGAGCCGGGCGCCAATGGCGAGCCGCTTTATTTGGATGTTAAAAACGTGTTCTACGGCCAGCCCAATGAACCGTTGATTGTCGGCGGCCGCTACGGCCTTTCGTCGAAAGATACGACGCCGGCGCAGATGCTGGCAATGTTCGAAAACCTGAAGCTGAACGAACCGAAGAACGGCTTTACCGTCGGCATTGTTGATGATATTACCTTCCATTCGCTGCCGCAGAAGGACGAAGTGAGCCTCGCCAAACCGGGGACGTTTGAGGGCAAGTTTTACGGTTTAGGCTCCGACGGGACAGTGGGCGCCAACAAGAATACCATTAAAATCATCGGCGAAACGACACCGAAATACTGCCAGGCCTATTTTGCGTACGACAGTAAGAAATCGGGCGGCTTCACCTGCTCGCACCTGCGCTTCGGCGACCACCCCATTCATTCGCCCTATTTGGTAACAACGCCCGACTTTGTGGCCTGCCACGTGCCTTCGTACCTTTCGAAATACGACATCCTGCGCGGCATCAAGCCCGGTGGCACCCTGCTCCTCAACAGCCTGTGGAACGCCGAAGAAACCCAAAAGCGCTTGCCCGACTTCGTCAAACGCTCGCTGGCCGAAAAGAAAATACACCTGTATATTATTAATGCCACCCAGATTGCCGAAGAAATCGGATTGGGCAACCGCACGAATACCATCCTGCAATCGGCATTCTTCAAAATTTCCGCAGTAATCCCCTACGAACAGGCGGTGAAGGAAATGAAAAAGGCTATCGACAAAAGCTACGGCAAAAAAGGCGAAGATATTGTGAAACGCAATTACGCCGCCGTCGATCGCGGCAGCGAGGTCGTCCGGGTCGATGTGCCGGACGAATGGATGAAATACAACGGCAAGTTTGAAGCCGATACCCACCGGCGGCTGGCGCCCGAATGGATTAAGCGCGTGGCCGACATCACCAATGCGCAAAACGGCGATGACCTGCCGGTAAGCGCCTTCCTCGACTGCGAAGACGGCACGATGCCTGCGGGCTCGACAGCCTACGAAAAACGCGGCATCGCGGTACATGTCCCGGCCTGGACGCCAGCCAACTGTATCCAGTGCAACCAGTGCGCCTACGTATGCCCCCACGCCGCCATCCGCCCCTTCCTGCTAACGGCCGGCGAGGTGGCGCAAGTCCCCGGCGGCCTGTCCACCGTGAAAGGCAACGGCCCGTTTAAGGACTATGAATTTCGGATACAGGTATCGCCGCTCGACTGTACCGGCTGCGGCAACTGCGTAGAGGTATGCCCGTCGAAAGTCAAGGCTATTGCCATGCAGCCCGTCGAAACACAAGCCGCCGAACAGGCGCATTTCGACTACCTGCACGCCAACGTCGGCTATAAGGATACGGTGCAGGAAAAAACGATGAACGTTAAGAACAGCCAGTTTTCACAACCCTTATTTGAGTTTTCGGGCGCGTGTGCCGGCTGCGGTGAAACACCCTATATCAAAGCCATCACGCAGCTTTTCGGCGACCGGATGCTTGTCGCCAACGCCACCGGCTGTTCGTCGATTTACGGCGGCTCGTTCCCCGCATCGCCTTACGGCACCAACAGGGACGGCCACGGGCCGGCGTGGGCGAACTCGCTCTTTGAAGACAATGCCGAATTTGGATTCGGAATGCGGTTAGGGTCGGAACGTATCCGTACCCGCCTCGCCGAACTGATGCGTCGCGGACAGCAATGCGACGCCTGTTCCGCCGAACTGAAAGAACTGTTTGTCGAATGGCTTGCATCCCGCGACAGCGCCGCCAAAACCCGCGAGCTGGCCGCGAAAATCGTCCCCCTGACCACCGCCTGCGCGTGCGACATCTGCAGGGAAATTACTGACCTGAAGGATTACCTTGTCGTGCGCTCCAACTGGATTTTCGGCGGCGACGGATGGGCATATGACATCGGCTACGGCGGCCTCGACCATGTGCTGGCCTCCGGCGAAAACGTCAACGTACTGGTGCTCGACACCGAAGTGTATTCCAACACCGGCGGACAGTCGTCGAAAGCAACGCCGGCGGGTGCCGTGGCCAAGTTCGCCACCTCGGGCAAACGGGTACGCAAAAAAGATTTGGGGATGATGGCCATCAGCTATGGCTATGTCTATGTCGCGCAGGTGGCGATGGGCGCCAGCCATCCACAATTCTTCAACGCCCTGAAAGAAGCGGAAGCCTACAACGGCCCCTCGCTGATTATCGCCTACGCGCCCTGCATCAGCCACGGGCTGCGCAACGGCATGGGCGCTACCCAGCGCGAGGAAAAATTAGCCGTCGCCTGCGGTTACTGGCACCTCTACCGCTACAACCCCCTGCTCGAAGCCGCTGGCAAAAACCCCTTCCTGCTCGACAGCAAAGAACCCGACTGGTCGAAGTTTCAGGACTTCCTGCAAGGCGAAGTACGCTACACTTCCCTCCTGAAAACATTCCCCAACGAAGCCGCCGAACTCTTCCTGCGCACCGAAGAATTTGCCAAATGGAGATATAACAGCTATAAGCGACTGGCGAATTAATTACGAATTACGAATTAGGATTTGCCTTCGGGGGATACAGAGACAGTAGACAGGAGTAGATATTCCCCGCTTGTCGCAATTGTTCATTGCGAAATCCATTGATATTATCATATCGTTAAATTTAGAAATGTACACCTGTTTATTGCAGGCTTCTTTATACTTTTGCAGGCCTAAACCAAAATATGTTTTATGAAACTCAACTCGGTTTTCAGAAAATTGATCCCGCAAGGGAATAAGTTCTACCCCATCTTAAGCGACATGTCCGACAACTTGCTGGCATGTTCGGGCGTATTTACGGAATTAACCCGGGCGGCCGATAAAGAAGTCCGCCGGCATCTGTACACGCAAATCAAACAATTGGAAACAAAAGGCGACAAGTATTTGGGCTTTCTTTTCGATGAACTGAACAATACGTTCATCACCCCCTTCGACCGCGAAGACCTTAACGCATTAGGCGAAAAGATGGACGATGTGCTCGACTGCATGAACAGCGCCGCCAAGCGGGTAGTCCTCTACCAGCCCGACTGTATGCCCGAGCAGTCGGTACAACTTTCCCTGTTGCTGCAAAAAGGCTGCGAATTGATACGGACAGCCGTCAGCGAGTTGGACACCATGAAAAAAAGCCCAAAATCGGTTAAAGCCATCTGTTCAGAACTGCACAAAGTCGAAAATGATGCCGACGACGTGTATGAACACTTTATCCTCGATATTTTTGAGACGGAACAGGATGCCATCGTGCTGATCAAACTGAAAGAAATCATGCAGGAAATCGAACGCGCCACCGACAAGGCCGACAGCGTAGGCAAGATAATCAAGACCATCGTAGTAAAATACGCATAAGCATAGAGAGTATAACGCTCCTTTGAGCAGCCGTCTTTATTTACAGCAGATACCGATTTAATTTACTTTATCCGTTATGACATTACTGGTAACTATTATTATCCTTGCCCTCCTGTTCGACTATATTAACGGCTTCCACGATGCGGCTAATTCGATAGCCACGATTGTATCCACAAAGGTTTTAACGCCGTTTTGGGCGGTTATTTGGGCGGCGGCATTCAATTTTATCGCTTTTTTTATTGCCAAATACGTGATCGGGGAATTCGGCATTGCCAACACCGTTGCCAAAACCGTGCTGGAGCAGTTTATCACCTTGCCGGTGATTTTGGCCGGCTTGCTGGCGGCCATCAGTTGGAATTTGCTGACGTGGTGGTTCGGCATCCCCTCGTCCTCGTCGCACACGCTGATTGGCGGCTTTGCCGGAGCGGCCATTGTGAGCTGCTTAAGTGTTGAAGCCATTCACATGGGCGTGATTGCCCGCATTGCCTCGTTCATCATTCTGGCGCCGCTCATCGGGATGATTACCTCTATTCTCATCACCACCGCCGTGTTTTGGATTTGCCGGCGGGCGAACCCGCATAAGGCTAATAAATGGTTTAAGCGACTGCAATTGGTTTCGTCGGGGCTGTTCAGCATCGGGCACGGGCTGAACGACTCGCAAAAAGTCATGGGGATTATTGCCGCCGCACTGTTTGCCGCCTACCAGGAAGGCCTTCCTCTCGGCATTTCCGATATTACCGCCATTCCCACGTGGGTGCCGTTTGCCTGCTTTTCCGTGATTGCCTTAGGCACCATGTCGGGCGGCTGGCGTATCATCAAGACGATGGGGTCGCGCATCACCAAAGTAACGCCACTCGAAGGCGTGGTGGCCGAAACCGCCGGCGCACTGACTCTGTTTTTGACCGAGATATTGAAAATACCGGTCAGCACAACCCATACGATTACCGGTGCTATCGTTGGCGTCGGGTCAGTCAAGCGGCTTTCGGCTGTCCGGTGGGGCATTACTGTCAACCTGCTTTGGGCATGGGTGCTCACTATTCCGGTGAGCGCGCTGCTGGCCGCCGGATTTTATTTAGTGGTGGCTCCGCTCTGCAGTTGATTTGTTTTGAATGATATATACCGATATAAAAAAACTATAATAGCGCCCGAATAGCATTAAAGATAAAGATTGTGCTAAAAGTTTTTTTGTAATTCAAAAAAAAACCATACCTTTGACGCCGAAATTTATAAAATGGTTACAAAAACACATTATAATAATTAAAAACAAAAAAACAAAAAAATTAAACATTATGGAAAAAACTAAAACCAAAAAAAGTGGTAGTGGTAAAAAAAGCTTTGGAATCTCCGCATTCCCGATTATTCTTTTGTGCGCAATTTTAGCCTACGTCATTTACGAATACGTGTATGGTGATCCGTCGCACTTTATAAACGGCGACCCGGCCAATCATCCCGTACAGGGAGACTTGCTGGGTACCATTTACAAAGGGGGGATTATTGTGCCGGTTATCCAAACCTTGTTGCTAACCGTATTGGCCTTGAGTGTCGAGCGTTTTTTCGCCATCAGCAAAGCCAAAGGGAAAAAGAACCTGCAAAAATTTGTGGTAGCCGTCAAAACATCCCTCGATAACAACGACGTGGAAAAAGCCCATGCCTTGTGCGATGCACAGCAGGGCAGTGTGGCTAATGTAGTGAAAAGTTCGTTGAGAACTTATTCCGAAGTAAGCGCCAATGCGAAACTGACAAAAGAAGAACGCCAGCTCGCTCTCCGCAAAGACCTCGAAGAAGCGACCATGCTTGAACTCCCTGCACTGGAACAAAACCTTCCGGTAGTAGCCACGATTACCACATTAGGGACATTGATGGGGCTGCTCGGAACGGTTATCGGGATGATCCGGTCGTTTGCCGCTCTGGCGGGCGCAGGAGGAACAGACTCCATTGCCCTCTCTACCGGTATTTCCGAAGCCTTGGTAAATACCGCTTTTGGTATCGCAACAGGGGCTTGCGCAGTCATTTCATACAACTACTTTACTACAAAAATCGACGGCATTACGCACAGTATTGACGAAGTCGGCGCCTACCTCGTGCAAACTTTCTCAGGCGACAAATAACAGGTTTATTGTTTAATGGTTGAGTTGTTTTTGTTTAATAGGTGATTTATATCGTAGAGGTGTCGGGTTGGTTGTCATTCGATATTGTCAGTCTGGTGGTAAAAATAACATGGGATGACAGGCAGCCCGGCGCTGAAACGATAATTGCCGGAAAAACAAAATAACCGCTCAACACTATCAACAAACGACTATGAGTAAGAAAATAAAAAAGAAATCTACCTTTATTGACATGACTGCCATGAGCGACGTGACGGTACTGCTGTTGACATTCTTTATGTTGACCGCGACGTTCGTGCAGAAAGAGCCGGTACAGGTGAACCCGCCGCAATCGGTGTCGGAAATCAAGATCCCGGAAACCAATATTGTGTCGGTACTGGTAGAACCTAACGGGAAAGTGTATATGTCGTTAGACAAACAACCCGACCGGTGGGAACTGTTGCAAAAGATGGGCGAGCACTATAATATTACCTTCACTCCTGAAGAATTGAAGAAATTCAGCCTGCTTTCCTCTTTTGGCGTTCCTATCAATGTAATGAAAGACTTTCTTGCTTTGCCTACGGAAGAGCAGGATAAACAAATTATAAACTTAGGGATCCCCTGCGACAGCATCAACAACCAGTTCCGCGAATGGATGCGCTATGCCAAAATCGTGAACCGCGACCTGGTTATTGCCATCAAAGCCGACGGCGGGACTCCCTATCCTTTGGTAAAAGACATCATGGAAACCCTTCAGGAATTAAAGGAGTATCGCTACAACCTGATTACTTCTTTAAAAAACATGCCTGAAATTTAAAACCAGCGAACATTATGGCAGAAATACAAGAAAAAGATAGCGGCGGGAAAAAAGGCAAACAGAAAAAATTCAATGTCCGGGTGGATTTTACGCCGATGGTCGATATGAACATGTTGCTCATTACATTCTTCATGCTCTGTACGACCATGAGTAAACCGCAAACGATGGAGATAGCCATGCCGCGGAAAGATGTAGATATAAAAGAACAGGAAAAAATTAAGGATTCACGGGCGGTTACCGTATTGTTGGGGAAAGAAGACAGGGTCTATTATTATTTGGGCATGCTCAAAACGGAAGACTATGAAAATCCCGAAAAATTAGTGGAAACGAATTTCTCCGGCGATGAAAAAAGCTTACGTGCGTTGCTGCTTGGGCGGAACCGCGAAGTCGTCGAGCAAATGAAGGAACTCAAATTAAAGAAGGATAATCTGGAAATTGCAGATTCGACCTACCGGAAACAGACTATCGAAATCAAGAAAAACAAGGAATCCCCGATTGTGATGATTAAAGCCACGGAATTTGCCACGTACCGGAATCTGGTAGATGCGTTGGACGAGATGAATATTTGTAGCATTGGTACGTATGCTATTATGGATATTGCCCCCGGCGATTTGCGGCTCCTGTACAACCGCGACCCTCAGGCAGGCTATGAAGTAGTAAAGGAAGAAAAATAATAAGGCTATGGCAAAAGAGATTAAAATAACCGGAAATGAATGGATTTCCCTTGTATTTGCAGGGAGAAACCAGGCGTATGGCGCGTATGCCATTCGTAAAAACACGACGAAGCGTCATTTGATTGCCTATGTTATTATCGTTTGTTTGGCAATAGTATTGATATTCCTGCCCCGATTGATGGACTGGATTATTCCGCAAAAGGTAGATGATACGAATGAAGTAGTAACGTCATTGTCGGATATTCAGATGGAGGTGCCCGAAGAAAACCTTAACAAGCAATTTGAAGCGCCGCCGCCACCGCCATTGAAAAGTACCATTAAGTTTACCACCATGCAAGTTGTGGAAGACGAAAAAGTAGCCGAAGAAGAAGAGGTGAAAACGATGGAAGAGTTGGTTATTGCCAAAGAAGCCATTTCGATTGCCGACGTAGTAGGTACCGACGAAGTAGGAGGAAAAGACATTGCCGATTTGGAAGAGCATAAGCTCGTTGTCGAAGCGAAAGAAGAAGTTTTTCTGGTCGGGGCGGTTGAACAGAACCCCGAATTTCCGGGCGGTATGAGCGCCTTGTACAAGTGGATTAACAACGAGCTGAGATATCCGGCAGCCGCACAGGAAATGGGTATTGCAGGCCGTGTAACGATGCAGTTTACTGTAGGGAAAGACGGCGCTATCCGCGACATTCAGGTGCTTCGCGGCGTAGAAACATCGCTGGATAAGGAAGCCACACGTGTAATAGGGAAGATGCCCAAATGGATTCCCGGAAAACAGGGCGGACGCGAAGTATCGGTTCGCTACATCCTGCCCATTGTATTCCAAATAAAATAACGGTTCAAAATGGTAAATGGATGGTATAAGCCGGTAGGATGGTTTTTACTGTGTTTACTGTTGGTGGCTTGCAAAGGGAAAAGGAGTGCGCCGGACGAAACCCTGTTTAGCGGCGTTATCCGTATCGCGGCAGACGAGACCTTAGCGCCGGTGGTGCAGGAAGAATTGGACGTGTTTGAAGCGCTGTATGTGTTAGCGGGGATTATTCCCCGCTACACTAATGAAGTAGAAGCAATGAATCTGTTATTGATGGACAGTATCCGTTTTGCCGTCGCAACGCGCCCCTTTTCGGAAGGAGAGCTAAAGGCGTTGCGCAGCCGCAAGTTTATCCCGCAATCCGTTAAAATCGCTACGGACGGTTTGGCCTTAATCGTCCATAAAAGCAATCCCGATTCGATAATGAGCGTGTCGGCGTTGCAGAAAATATTCTCCGGTCGCGTAACTGCGTGGAACGAACTGTTTCCGCGCCGGAAAGCGCAACCGGTTTATGTAGTTTATGACAATCCCAACTCCAGCACCGTGCGCTATGTAAAAGATTCGATTTGTCGGGGCGAGAAATTGTCGGAACAGTCGTATGCGGTAGGGAGTAACCCGAAGGTGATTGAATACGTGGCACGGACGCCGAATGCCATCGGCGTGATAGGCGTGAACTGGATTAGCGAAGAGCAGGATTCGGTGAGTCGGGAATTTTCGTCGAGTATTCAGGTGGTGCGGGTAAGCAGGGACGAAAACCCGACGTATGCAAACAGTTGCCAACCCTACCAGTATTACCTGCACACCGGCGAATATCCGTTCCGGCGGGAGGTTTACATTAATTTAAATGATCCGCGTAGCGGCTTGCCGTCGGGGTTAACGAACTTTATGGCCTCGGCAAGGGGGCAGCGGATTATTTTAAAAGCAGGGCTGTTGCCGGCTACAATGCCGGTCAATGTAGTACATACAAGAGATAATTTATAAATAAGAAACAAGATATGAAGATACTGAAAACTATCAGTTGTGCCGGCCTGTTGCTGGCAAGCGTTGCCGGCCGCGCCGGCGATAACACCGGAATTGACCTGTATGAATCCGGCATGTACAATGTGTCAAAAATTTATTTTCTAAAACAGTTGAACACGGCCGCTACGCCGGAAGCGAAGGCGGAAGCCTGTTTTTATTTGGGTGAAAATTATCTCCAATTAAACCAGCCCGATTCGGCGGCATACTACTATCGGCAGGGCGTTGAGTTGTTGCCCTCGTATCCGTTTAATCAAATCGGCATACAAAAATTGGCCTTGAAAAACATGACGGGTAAGGAGGCGCTGAAAAAAGCGGAAGCGGCGTTTAAAGAGATTATCAAAACCGATAAGAAAAATATCCGGTTGCCGCTGGCTGTTGCACGGGCGTATGTATATGCCGGCAATACGGCCAAAGCCGCCGATTTTATCAAGGACGCGAAGAAAGTGGACGGTAAAAGCGGCTTGCCCTACATTATCGAAGGCGATATCCTGTGGGCGCAGGAAAAATACGGCGACGCAGCCTCGAAATACGATATGGCAATCTATTTCTCGCGCGAACTGGTAGGCGCGTACATGAAAAACGCATATCTATACCGGTCTATCAATCGTGATGCAACTTTTGAGAAACTGAAGAAGGTAGGCGAAATCGCGCCCGGATTTAGCGGACACTATCAATTATTAGGCGAAATATATAAGGATATTCCGGGGCAAAGTGCGCTGGCCGCCGAAAATTACGGGAAATTTATTGAGGCAGGATACTATGATTCGGAACATTTATTGACATATGCCGGCATTTTGTATTTCGATAAACAATATGAAAAAATGTTGCCGATTGTTAAATCCGTGGTACGGCAGAATCTCGATAATTTAGTAGCTAAACGCTTGCTTGCTTACGGATTGTCGAAAACCGAACCGGGCGAAGAAAGCATCCGTGCCATCAAGGATTTTGTGGAAACCACCTCCGAAGAACGGCTGATTATGCAGGATTACCTCTGCTATGCCGAACAGTTGGAAGCCAATAAACACTACGCCGCCGCCGCCGAAAATTATAAAAAGGTAATCCAAAAGGACGAATCGAAAAAAGCCCTGTTGCACAACATTGCCGATTTGTATCAGCGAGACCAGCAACCGGATTCGGCTATTCGCTACTACAACCTCTACATGGATTTTACCGGCCAGCCCGACCCGGCCATTTATTTCCAGATAGGCCGTAATTACTATACCATGGCTATGGCCGACTCGGTGAATGCAAAGGCGTTGTACCTTCAGGCCGATTCGCTGTTCGCCATGCTGACGGAGATTGCGCCGACAAGTTACCTCGGGTTCTTCTGGCGTGCACGTACCAATTCGGCCTTAGACCCCGAAACTACGGAAGGATTGGCGCAGCCATACTATGAAAAAGTCATCGAACTGGTGATTGACCAGCCCGACCGCTATAAAATGCAGTTAATAGAAGCATACAAGTATTTCGGCTACTTCCATTACCTGAAAGCCGATGCCATTACCACGCAAAATAAAGGAAACGCCAAACCGGCGCGGGAAGAATACCTGAAAGTAAAAGAATATTTCTCCAAAGTGCTCGAACTTGACCCCAATGATGCTACGGCTCTTAAGGTGATGGAAGACATCAAAATCGAGTAACCTGTTTGCTGGAGAACCCCGATCAAAATGGATTGGATAAATAGTTTGCTGTGGGGCGACGGTATTGCACATACCGTGCTGTTGCTGGCATTTGTGATAGCCGCAGGTATCCGGCTGGGGAAAATCAAAATCGGAGGCGTTTCGTTAGGCATTACCTTTGTGCTTTTTGTCGGTATCGCGATGAGCCATTTCGGGTTCCGGGTCAATCACGAAGTGCTGCATTTTGTCAAAGAATTTGGATTGATTTTGTTTGTCTATGCCGTGGGGCTGCAAGTGGGGCCGGGGTTTTTCTCATCCTTCAAAAAGGGCGGCATTACGCTTAACCTGCTGGCCGCCGGAATAGTCGTCTTCGGCGTGCTCATTACCATTCTTATTCATTTTATCACCGACGTACCCATGCCGACGATGGTGGGAATCCTTTCCGGCGCCGTTACGAATACGCCCGGACTGGGCGCCGCGCAGGATGCCTATGCCGGCGCCGGAAACACGGACGGCGACCCGTCGATTGCCCTCGGCTACGCGGTGGCGTACCCGCTGGGCGTGGTGGGCATTATTTTTTCCATTACCGTAATACGCTATATCTTCCGTGTCAATATGGCCAGCGAAAATGAACGGATTGAAGCGGAAGACGCCGCAAAGAGAGAGGCCGTGAAACTGCTGTCGCTGGAGGTGCAAAACCCGGCATTATATAATAAGGATATTAAAACGATTATCGGCCTAATCAACCGTGAACTGGTTATCTCGCGCGTGCGCCGGCCGGACGGGAGAATCGACATTGCCTCGCCCCACAGCGTGCTTTGCGAACACGATAAAGTACTGGTCATCACAGCTCCGAAAGATTACGAAGCGATTACCGCGTTCATCGGTCGGGAGATTGACATGAGCAGCGAACAGTGGAATACGCGGGATGCCGACCTGCTCTCGCGGCGGATATTGGTTACCCGGCCGGAAATCAACGGAAAATCGCTGGCGCAGCTGCACCTGCGCAACCGCTTTGGCGTGAATATCACCCGCGTCAACCGTTCGGGCATTGACTTGATTGCGCGTCCCGGACTGGCGCTGCAGGTGGGCGACCGCGTCATGGTCGTCGGGCATCGCGAGGCGATTGCCGGCGTCGAAAAAGAATTGGGCAACCAGCTGAAACGCCTCAACGACCCCAACCTGATACCGCTGTTTATCGGTATTTTTCTGGGCGTTCTGCTGGGCAGCATTCCGTTTGCCTTCCCCGGCATCCCGCAGCCGATCAAGTTAGGGCTGGCCGGCGGACCATTAATCGTCGCTATTCTGGTTAGCGTATTCGGCCCGAAATTTAAACTGGTTACATACGCAACGATGAGCGCCAACCTGATGCTGCGCGAAATAGGCATCTGCCTCTTCCTTGCGTGCGTAGGGCTGGAAGCCGGCGAGCGGTTCGTTTCGACGCTTGTCGATGGCGGCGGCATGTTGTGGGTCGCGCTCGGTGTGATTATTACGGTGGTGCCGCTGCTCACATTCGGCATTATCGGTAAGGGACTGTGCAAATTAAATTATTTTTCGCTGATGGGACTGCTGGCCGGCAGCACAACCGACCCGCCCGCGCTGGCCTACTCGACCGCCACAGCCGGCAACGACACGCCCTCGGTCTGCTACGCATCGGTATATCCGCTCACCATGTTTTTGCGGATTATGTGCGCGCAGCTGCTCATTGTGCTGTTTGTGTGATAAGGTATTTATAATTAATAATGTATAATGTATAACGATGGAATATATTAAATATGCAATCGATTTGTTTCTGCATCTCGACGTGCATTTGGGCGACTTGATGATGATGTATGGCACGTGGGTATATGCCATCCTGTTTCTTATTATTTTTTGCGAAACGGGACTGGTTGTTACGCCTTTCCTGCCGGGCGATTCGCTGCTCTTTGTCGCCGGTATGCTGGTGGCTACGACAGCCAACGACCTGAATATTCACCTGCTTGTGGCGCTCATAATTGCCGCGGCCGTTCTCGGCGATGCGGCGAATTATACTATCGGGCAGTTTTTTGGAAAAAAATTATTCGCCAATCCCAATTCCAAAATATTCAAGCAGCGCTACATCGAACAGACACATGCTTTTTATGAAAAATATGGCGGCAAGACGATTATCCTCGCGCGCTTTGTGCCGATTATCCGCACCTTTGCGCCGTTTGTGGCGGGCATGGGCAAGATGCGTTACCGCCGGTTTTTCGCCTTCAATGTGATAGGCGGTACGGCGTGGGCGGCGCTGTTCCTTTATGTCGGCTATTTTATTTCCATTTATTTCAAGGAAAAAATCCCGTTTGTCAAAGAGCATTTAAGTTTCTTTATCCTGTTGATTGTTTTTCTTTCCCTGCTGCCGGCCATCATTGAAGCCTTCCGGAACAGGCGTAAAAGAAACCGATAAATTTTTACCGGAGGTATTTCAAAGTATCGCATTGGGCGCATCCCGTCCGAACAAAAGCATGTGCAGACAAAAGACGAGGCGCATGCAAACACCCCTTCCAAATGCGAAATCTCCCAAACCGATTTTGGACGCTCCTTAACCAAAAAAAGGAGCTCCTTAACTGAAAAAAGGAGTTCCTTTTTTGAAAAAAGGAGCTCCTTAATTGGAAAAAGGAGCTCCTTAACTGGAAAAAGGAGCTCCTTAATTGGAAAAAGGAACTCCTTATTTGGAAAAAGGAGCTCCTTATTTGAGAAAAGGAGCTCCTTTTTTGAGAAAAGGAGCTCCTTTTTTGGAAAAAGGAACTCCTTTTATACCTTCGTACTTGCGGTTTTTGTCTGACGGACAATTTCGTTAAAATACCGGCAATACGGCTGCAGGCCACAGGTTTCGCATTTCGGTTTGCGTGCGGTGCAGACGTACCGGCCGTGAAGAATAAGCCAGTGGTGGGCTATCGGGCGAAGGTCGGCAGGGATGTGGCGCGTGAGTTGCTTTTCGGTTTCGAGGGGCGTGGTGGCATCGACCAGACCGATACGGTTGGCGACGCGAAATACATGTGTATCAACCGCAATCACCGGCCGGTTGAAAACGACGGATGCGACAACATTCGCCGTCTTGCGCCCGACACCCGGCAGGCGTTGCAGCTGCACAACATCCGAGGGGACTTCGGCGTTAAAGTCGCGCACCAGCATCTCGGCCATGCCCTTCAGGTGCGCGGCTTTGCTGTTGGGGTACGACACCGAGCGGATAAGCTCGTAGATACTTTCGGTCGTCGCTCCGGCCAGCGCCTGCGGCGTCGGGAAGCGCCCGTAAAAAGCCGGCGTTACCATATTCACGCGCTTGTCGGTACACTGCGCCGAAAGAATGACCGCCACAATCAACTCATACGGATTTCTGTAATGCAGCTCCGACGCGGCCACCGGCATGTGCGTACCAAACCACGCCAGCACTTTTTCATATAAACGTTCTTTCTTCATTGGACATTCAGCTATTAGCTATTGGATTTATCGTTCATCATTCATCGTGCATAGTTCATCATTCATCGTGCATTATCTGTAATTCTTTACAAACGCTCCGTCGTTTCGGACGACGTGCAGGTCGATGTCTCGCTCTGTCGCCGTTTCCTGCCATTGCCGGATGCGGTACAGCGGAACGGAGGCATCGAGAATAACCTGCTTCGGAGTGTAGCCCTGCAGGGCAATGTAAGGAGTCATGCGTGCCGCGCCGGTTACAATAAGGTAATCGACGGCAATAGCCGGCCGGCGCCGGTTGACGGTTTCGTTTTCGAGCAGTTTATATATTTCATTTTCAAAAATAATAAAACCCTTATAGCACTGGATGCCGCCGAGCGCCGTATCGCGCTGGGCGATGCCGGTTTCAAAGCGCTGTTCGTTCTCGGCCAGCCCGTGCCGGGTAAGGAAATTGCCGGTGTGGAACGAAAAGTCGGTGTCCAGATGCTCGGCGTTGCGCAGCGAAACACTGTGGGTTCCGTTGATAAAACTGCTGTACGACGCATTTTTCACTTTATAAACCAGCGCCATTTTCTGCTGCCTGTTCTCCACCTGATACCCCGAACGGATAGCGACGATGGCTATCGCCAAAGACGCCGCCAGCCACAGCCAGCGCCGGCGCGGAATGACAAAACAGAGCGCCGCCAGCATGATGATGGCCACCATCAACCACATTTGCAGGCGGTCGATGTAAATATGGTTCGTTACCGACCCGGGCAGCGATTCCACCAGTTCGACCACGCTGTTGAGCACCCAGAGCATGGCCTGCATCCCGTATCCGACAATGGTCGATATCACAGGTATCTTATGGAGTACCAGGAAAGCCACGCCGCCGTAAATGATAAAGCCGACGAGCGAGATGATAGAGATATTGGTCAGCAGGAAATAATTGGGAAACAGATGAAAGTTGAATATCGCGATGGGCGCCGTGCCTATCTGTGCGGCAAACGATACGGTGGCCAGGTTCCATATCCCGCGCAGGAATTTATTTTTTATATACAGCATCCGGCGCAGGTGGGGCTGGAAACAGACAATGCTCAACACCGCACAGTACGAAAGCTGGAAGCCCGCCTCGAAGATGACAAACGGGTTGACGCACGTAATATAGAACGCCGACGTCGCCAGCGAATTGTAAATGTTAATCCGCCGCTGTATGTTTTGCCCAATCAGCACAAACGAGAACATCACGGTAGCGCGTGTAACCGACGGCGAAAAGCCGACCACCGCCGCATACATCCACAGCGCCAGTATCACCACGATGTTCCTTAAAAACCGGCCGTGCCGGAACCTCTTCATAAAAGCGGTCAGGAAATTAAGCAATACCATGATAATCCCCACATGCAACCCCGATACGGCCAGCACGTGCATGGCGCCGGCAGCCGCGTAGGCATTGCGGAGGTCGTCGTCAATCCATTGCTTGTTGCCTAAAGTGAGCGCCGCCAGTACGGCGTATTCCTTTTCGCCGAGCAGGCCGCTGGAAAAACTTTTCAATCCCCACCATTGCCAGCGCTGCGGCATATATTGCACGGTTTTCCACCGCGACAGGCTGTTGTCAATATCGTAACACGCTGGCTGCACATAGGCCGAGACAAAGATTTTCCGGCGGGCGAGGTATTGCTGGTAATTAAATTCGTCGGGATTGCCCGGCGGGGGGATACGCGACAGGGTTGTGCGGGCATACAGCGCGGCGCCGGCTACCGGCACAGGCTGCGAGTCGCTGAGCGAAAGGTAGAGGAGTACTTTTTCACGGACGGTTGCCGTATCGCCGTCGGCCGCATAGCGGCAAACAATGGCTTCTACTTTTGTGTAGCGGTCGGTGCATATCGGGTTGTCGCACACTTCGGCCTGCAGCCAGATGTCGCGCTCGAGCGGCAGGACGGTTTGTATCTTCTGCTGCTGCGCCAGCGTCGCACCGACAAAAAACAGGCATGGAAGTACGACGAGGCCTGAAAGCCATTCCTGCGAACGGAATTTGAAAAAGAAGGGAATCCGGCACAGGACGACGTACAGCAACACCAGCCCCAGGGCGACAAACAGCGCCGGTACGGCCAATCCCCCCGTCCATCTCTGCCATACGATGCCGGCAATCAGCGCCAGCGTTAAGCGTACATAAGGGGCTTTCTGCAGCTGTCCAGCAAGGTTCATACTACATAAGCGCTTTCAGTTTGTCAAAAATACGGGCGGGGTCGAGTATCCGGTCGCCATCGGCGCAATCGACAACCTTAAAAGTGGGGTCGAGCGCCGCCTGTTCGAGGTAAATACGGCGGACGTTGCGCTGGAGTTCCATGCTGTTTTCGTGAATATCTTTTTTGCCTTGCAGGTAGGCGCGGTCGCTGCCGGAACGCTCTTCGCCCAATTTATCGGCGACATGCGCGAGCGGGACATCGAGAAAGACCGTCAAATCGGGCTTCGGAATGGCAAAGTAGCGGTATTCCATATCGAGGATAAACTGCCGCAGGGCTTGCCGCCGGGTGGCGTCAGAGAGTTTGGCACACTGGTAGGCGATGTTGGAATAGACGTAGCGGTCAAGCAGCACATTGTAGCCATTGTCGAGCCATGTGCGGACGGTTGCGGCGGCATCATGGCGGTCGCCGGCAAAAAGCAGCGCGACCAGGAAGGGATCAACGGTGTGCAGGTCGCCGAAATCGCCGCGCAGGAATTTGGCAATCAATTCACCGAACACCGGCGTATCGAATCGCGGGAAATGCAGCCATTTGGTTTGTATATCCTGCCTGCCCCAACAGTCGCGCAACAGCGTCGCCTGCGTCGATTTCCCTGCCCCGTCCAATCCTTCCAGTACAACAAACATGCTGATTATGATTTATGAATTATGCATTACCTGCGGCACTTAACCATTAACCGTTAATAGTGTTGCTGCAGGGCGCCGGCAATAGCGGGGGCGCCGGTTAGCGGAGCCGTCGTGCATGGATGCACATATTCAGCCGACGGGATTAAGGTTACCCCTGCCGTTCTCAGGGAAGCCGGCAAGTATTGGTCAATACCCGGCTCTATCTTGCTTTTTAACGATTCATACAGCGCCGACGAAGGCACATAACTTTCATTGAGCTCGGTCTTGCTGTATTTTTCGTTGCCCTTATCCAGTGCCAGCAGGCTGGCGGCGGGAGAGGCCGTATTATCCGACAGCAGATTATTGACCATAACGATACTGCCCGCCGGCGTTTTGGCCGACGACAGCAGCAGCGGGTTGGTTGTCGTTTTGCTGTTCAGGATCGTATTATGGCTCAGGTAGAGCTTGTTCTCGCTCCATATCGTATTGTTTTCTTCGGCAAATGCAATAATAGCCGGATTAGGGCTTTGGATAGACTGCTGCACGATATTCCCCACCACGATATGCGTGCCCCCGTCGGGGAAATCCATCTCGTAGCTGGCGTTATAGGTGTTATCGTTTTCGTTGGTGAGCCGGTTATTGGCGACGACGCTGAATTTAGCGCGGCATTTCAGCAGATGGCCGGTGCGGGAATGGTGCGAATAGCAGCCCGACATCTTCAGCGTATCAATCCGACCGACATAAATATTATGCGAATAGCCGTCGCCATAGCCCATATACCCGAACTCCGTGTGGCGGATAATCAGCGTCCCGCCCTGGTTGCCGGTTAAGATGCCGTTTTCGTTATATAAAAACTTGCAGTTCTCCACCGTCAGTTTGCCTTTGGTAAAACGGATGCCCGCGCCGTTGTTATCCGGCACCCGCGCGTTACGGAAAGTAATGCCGCTCACTTTAAGGCTTCCTTCCTTCACTTCCCAGATGCCTTTGCCGTCCCAGTACTGGCCGTTGGCATCGAGGACGACTTCCCCGCCCACCGCGCGGATATATATATGATTCTGGCTCCAGGCCGTAACATCGCCCGAATAAGTCCCGGCATCGACTTCTATCAGCGTGCTGTCGTGCGCCGCGAGCGAGGCTTCCCGGATGGTTTTAAATTCTTTGTCCGCGCCGACCTGTAAAATGGTGTGATAACCTGTATCCGTACTGTCGGTCGTATTATCGGGGTTTTCGTCGGCTTTCCCGCACGACAGGAAAAGCAGTATCATCGGTACCCAAAAAAAGACTGTGTGTTTCATAATATTTGATTTTTAATAATTGATTTTTGATAATTGATAATAAAAAATGGAAAAACATTTCTGGTTCCGGTCGAATTTCTGCGCAGAAATTCGACCGGTGGTTAATTCATAATTCATAATCCATAATTCATAATGTAATTCGTAATTCGTAATTAAAACCGCCACAGTTTCGACAACCGTTGCAGTTCGCAGTATTCGGTCATATCGACATGGTGGGGGACGATGGCAATGTAGCCTTGCTGCACGATATTTTCGTCGGCCTCGGGGGCGTCAGGCTCGTGATTGACAAACTGGCCGGTGAGCCAGTAGTAAGGAGTGCCGGTCGGGTCGATACGCTTTTCGTACTCTTCCGACCAGGCGCCTTTGGTTTGCCGGCCGAGACGTATGCCTTTGATGGCGCCCGCCGGCAGGTTGGGGATATTGACGTTGAGGAAGACGTGCGGAGCAAAGGGCTGCGCCAGTACCTGTGCCATAATTTTCGGAATATAGACCCGGCAGCCTTCAAAATCGGCCTCGCGCGAATAGTCGGTCAGCGAAAAGCCGATGGAGCGGACGCCGTAGAGCGTTCCTTCGGCTGCCGCGCCCAGGGTGCCGGAGTAAATCACCGCCACCGATACATTCGACCCGTGGTTGATGCCCGAGACCAGCAAGTCGGGCTTGCGGTCGGCAAAAAGAGTATTCATCGCCAGCTTAACACAGTCGGTCGGCGTGCCGGAAGCGGCGTAAACCGCCAGCCCCGGCTCTTCGCGCACGCACCGCATCCGCACCGGCACTTTTACCGTCAGGGCGTTCGACATGCCCGACTGCCCATCTTCGGGCGCCACCACCGTTACATCGCCGTAAGCGCGCATCAGTGCTGTCAGCGTTGCCAGCCCCGGCGACAGGTATCCATCATCGTTTGTAATAAAAATATGCATCTATATCGTCTTTGTTAATCGTTGTACGAGTTTGAACTGGTTAAAAAACTGCTTGGCGAACACCCGCAGCACCGTATAGGCGGGGATGGCCACCAGCATCCCGACAATCCCGCCGATGCTGCCGGCAATCAGTATCACCAAAAATATCTCAAGGGGATGTGTGCGGACGCTTTTGGAATAAATGAACGGCTGCAGTACCGCCGCATCCAGCGCCTGCGCCCCGATGTAAACCGACGCCATCTTCACAATCATCGGCACCACGTCGGACGGTACCGCGCCTTCGAGGCTCATCAAAAGACCGATGACAATGCCGGTGAGCGCCGAAACAATGGCGCCGATATAGGGAATCACGTTCAGGATACCGGCCAGCGCGCCGAGCACGATAGCCACCTCGAAGGGCAGGCCGGCGACCAGTACCAGGCCATTGGTTACGAGCGTCATCATGCAGCACATATCAATGGCCAGCCCGATAAAATAGCGCGACAGCAGGCGATTGACGGCCGTCAGCGCCGCCGTCGCATTGGCTTCATGCCGGGCTGGAAACAGCAGCAGAACGCCCTGCATGAACAAATCCTCTTCCCGTAAAAAGAAAAACGTAATGAACGATACGACAAACGCCCCGACAATAAACCCTATCAGCGTATTGGTAACCGACCCGAACATGGTAAGCACCGCCGTTTTGCTGAACAGCGACGTCAGCTCGCCGGCAAGGGTATCGCGCAGCGAAAACGAGGCATCAATGCCCGGTACATGCCTGACGAGCCACTCCTGCGCCGTATCGAGCCACTGCCCAACGTCGGAGAGCGCCTGGTTGATATTGATATTCGATAAATGATTGAGCAGATTGACCACCGCCGGCAGCAGGAAATAAAAACAGGCAATAAGCACGCCCCACATACCCAGCAGCGCAATGGCCGCCGCCAGCGTGCGCGGAAACCGGTACTGCCCGATACGCACGCGACCGAGCGCCCGCACCAGCGGCTTGCCTAATATCGACAGCACGACCGAAATAATGACATACGCCAGAATATTGCTGAAAAACCATGCCGCAAAAGCGATGAACGCTGCCACTACGGCGATGATAATATAGCGGGCGAGCTTGTTCATGGCAATTCGGCGATAATGGTTTGCGTTGCCTTCACGCGGTCGCCGCATTTTACTTTGATAATCGCATTGAGCGGAAGAAAAATATCAACACGCGAGCCGAATTTGATAAACCCCGTTTCGCTGCCCTGCTCCACGCAGCAGCCTTCCCGGGCGTAGCAGACAATCCGGCGGGCTACCAGTCCCGCTATTTGCCGGAAGAGGATAGGGTACCCCCGCCGATTGACGACAATCGTCGTCCGCTCGTTCTTTTCCGATGATTTCGGATGCCAGGCCACTAAGTACTTCCCCGGATGATACCGGTAGTACTCCACCGACCCGCCGACGGGGTAGAAGTTGGCGTGCATGTTGAATACCGACATAAATACGGATACCTGTATGCAGCGTGTTTTCAGGTATTCCGCCTCGTAGGTTTCTTCTATCGCGACCACCCTTCCGTCGGCTGCCGAGAGCACCGTTTCGTCGTCCGGTACCGGCACGCGGGAGGGCAGGCGGAAGAACCAGCAGACAAACAGCCACAAAAACAGCGACAGCGCCGCCGCCACCGGACTGAACCATCCAAAACCGGCGTAAAACCCCGCGAACGTGTTGCCGGCCGCCAGCAGCACGAAGGTTGTAATGATAACGACGTATCCTTCTTTATGTATTTTCATTACCAGATTATATTTAAAATCTCTATTATAAAAATGTATATCAGTACCGCCGGGAAGGCCAGCAGCATCCCGTCGCAACGGTCGAGTATTCCGCCGTGGCCGGGCATCAGCTTCCCGGAATCTTTCACGCCCGCGCTCCGCTTAATACGCGACTCCAATAAATCGCCAAGCACGCCGAACACCACCACAAGCGCCACGAGCGCCGCCATGTGTATCCATCTGCAGGGGAAAAAAGTGTAATACCAAAGGCCGTAGCCGGCAATGGCCGCCGTAAGCAGCCCGCCGAACGCGCCTTCCCATGTTTTTTTCGGCGAAATGGAGGGACACAACCGGTGCCGCCCAAAGAGCGACCCGAAAATGTAGGCGCCCACGTCGCTGCTCCACAAAATAATGAACAGTCCCAGGAGGAACCGGCCATTGTATCCGCTCCATGAGAACGCATCCCCCGGTTCATTGACAATGGCCAGAAAATTCACACACGTCAGCGGCATGGAAATGTAGAGGAAGCCGCCCATGATTTTCCCAAATACGCTTATGTTCCCGAACGCTTCCGGCCTCGTGTGTTCTTTTTTGTCCCGGTGAATGAAAAACATGCTGCCCCAAAACAGCAGTATGATCGACAGGAAGGCGATCGCCCCGGTGAGCGGATAGCCGTTAGTCGTCAGGAACGTTGCCCCCCACAGGCACACGCCGGCCGCGATACCGATTCCTTTTTGCAGCCGCCATCCCGTACCCAGTGTCAGGGCGTAGAACTCGTACAGCATACTTACCTGCAGGAACAGCATCAGGCAGGCATACGAAATCTTACCGCCCAGCAGGCATCCGGCCATGATGCCGACAAAAACAATACCGCTAACCGTACGTACAAAAAAGCTTTTCATGCGATACAGGTATTAAAAAATGCGTTGCCTTTCATCCTTTTCATCTGCTTTCATCCCCTTCACTCCGTTCATCTGTTTTATCCTTTTTGCGCTTGCCGAATATCCGCTCGAGGTCTTCGCTGAAAATGACTTCCCTGTCGAGCAGCAGCTCGGCTAACCGGGTAAAGCCGTCGTGATGCTCTGTTAAGACCGACTTGGCGCGCTGGTACGACTCGTCAATCAGCCGCTTGACTTCCGCGTCGAGCAGCTCCGCTGTCTTTTCGCTGTATGGCTGCTTAAAATTATACTCGTACTGCCCCGACGAGTCGTAGTAACTGATATTCCCTATCTTTTCGCTCATGCCGAAGTAGGCGACCATCGCGTAGGCCTGTTTGGTAATTTTTTCCAAATCGTTGATCGCTCCGGTCGAAATTTTATTGAATATAAGCTCTTCGGCTGCCCTGCCGCCGAGGGTCGCGGCCATTTCGTCGAGCAGCTGCTCGGCGGTCGTAATTTGACGTTCTTCGGGCAGGTACCACGCGGCGCCCAATGCGCGGCCACGCGGAATAATGGTTACTTTCAGCAGCGGGTTGGCATGTTCGAGCCACCAGCTGACCGTCGCGTGCCCTGCTTCGTGGAAGGCAATTGTCCGTTTTTCTTCGGCGGAAATAATCTTGCTCTTCCGCTCCAGCCCGCCGACAATGCGGTCGATAGCATCTAAAAAATCCTGCTTGTCGATGTCCGCCTTATTTTTGCGGGCGGCAATCAGGGCGGCTTCATTGCAGACATTGGCAATATCGGCGCCCGAGAAGCCGGGCGTCTGTTTGGCAAGGAAATCAAGGTCAAAGCCGGTTATTAATTTCAATCCGCGCAAGTGTACCTTAAAGATTTCAACCCGTTCTTTCAGTTCCGGCAAATCAACATGAATCTGGCGGTCGAAGCGGCCGGCGCGCATCAGGGCGCCATCGAGCACGTCGGCGCGATTGGTCGCGGCGAGGATAATCACACCGCTGTTCGACCCGAAGCCGTCCATCTCGGTGAGCAGCTGGTTGAGGGTATTCTCCCGCTCGTCGTTCGACGTAAAACCGTTATTGCGACTCCGGGCGCGGCCAACGGCATCAATTTCGTCAATAAATACAATACACGGCGCTTTTTCCTTCGCCTGCCGGAACAAATCGCGCACCCGCGAGGCCCCCACGCCGACAAACATTTCGACAAAGTCCGACCCCGACATGGAGAAGAACGGCACATCGGCTTCGCCGGCGACGGCCTTTGCCAGCAGCGTCTTTCCCGTACCCGGAGGGCCTACGAGCAGCGCGCCTTTCGGTATCTTGCCGCCAAGGTTCGTATATTTTTGCGGATTTTTCAGAAAATCGACGATTTCCATCACTTCCACCTTCGCTTCCTCAAGCCCGGCGACGTCCTTAAACGTGATTTTATTTTTATTATCCTTATCAAAAAGCTGTGCTTTGGAGCGGCCTACCGAGAAGATGCCGCCACCGCCGAGCGACCCGCCGCCGCCACCCATATTCCGCGCCATCCGCCGGAAAAAGATAAACCAGATAAGCACCAGTATGAGCGGAAACATCAGCCATTCCATCGCGCGGGCGAAGTAGTTGTAGCGCGTGTCGGTTTCGATTTTGACCGTCTCTTCGGCAGTGTGTTCGCCGGCCGTCGCGCGCTCGCTGTTCAACGCCTCGACGGTTTTATAGACGCCAAATTCCGGCTGGTTAATAAAAAAGAAATGCGGACCGGTTTTCGGGGGCGTATTGCCCAGCCGGTCGGAATATTTTTCTAATTTTTCCTTGCGGAGATGCACTTCGACACGGTCTTGATTGGTGATGATGGTCAGGCATTCCACATCATTTTGCGGCAGCATCTGTTCCTTAACTTCCTGCCATTCGGCTTTCACCGGCTCAAAATCGTTATAATTAAACCAGACATACATAAACGCCGCGCCCATCAAAAGATATATCCACAGGGCATTGAATCCCTTCTTCGGGGGGCTCGGACGTGGCGGGCGCGGGGGCTGGTTTTGCGGTTTATTGGGGGGTATTGATCCGTTCATTCGTTCATTTATTCGTGTTCTAAATATGGTTTCGGTGTGTCATCGTAAGCGGTACGCAGCGCGTCGTCCCAGAGGGCTTCGAGGCGGTAGAAACGGCGGTATTCCTCCTGAAAAACATGTACTACGATGTCCGTATAGTCGAGGATAATCCAAAAAGCATTTTCCCGCCCCTGCGTACGGCGCGGGGTTTGGTTCAGGCGGACGTACATTTCGCGTTCCACGTTATCGGCGATAGCCAGCACCTGCGTCGCCGAGCGGCCATGCCCGATGACAAAATGGTCGCAAATCGTCGATTCCAGCGCCGTAAGATTGAGCGCTATTACGTCTTCCGCTTTTTTGTCGAGCATCGCCTGCGCAATAACATTGACCGGCGCCGGCTGCATCTCCTTGGCCGGCGCCGTTGCCGTCCGGCTTTTCCGGACGGACGTTTTTTTTCGGGTTGGCTTCGCCGTGCTTACCGCGGCCGCCATGCCCGTAGTTGTTGGGGTATTAGAGCGTCTCTCCATTCAAAAATCAAAATCATTCATTATTATTGGCCTGCAAAGATAGGTTTTTTTTATGAATTACGAATTAAAAATAGCCTGCGGCAGATAAAAATGAATGAAAATGGACAAATGCGCCACGTGCGATGAATGGACAGCCTCCGGGCATCGTCCGAACGTGGATTTTTGTGATTGATATGATTGACCGGATTACTTCCGCGTACAGCCGGCCGGCATTTCCCGGCAGGAAATAATGCCAATTTATGGCGCCAACAATTCAGTTTATGGCGCCAACAATTCAGTTTATGGCGCCAACAATTCAATTTATGGCGCCAACAATTCAGTTTATGGCGCCAACATTTCGGTTTATGGCGCCAACATTTCGGTTTATGGCGCCAACAATTCAATTTATGGCGCCAACAATCCGGTTTATGGCGCCAACAATTCGGTTTATGGCGCCAACAATTCAATTTATGGCGCCAAC
>JAISXF010000022.1 GCA_031270845.1 Prevotellaceae bacterium | reverse complement strand
ATACTGCGTTTGCCAGCCGCCGGCGGCGCCTGGTTGCCGATTCGAACAGGGCAAAATCATGTATATCGCTCATAAGACAACTAAATCTTGCGCCGGTTTGCAGGAACATCCATACCTGTGCGCTTGATGAACCGCCTGCTGGACTTTTTCGGTAAACCGGATGAAAAAACCAGTTTTTGCATAAATAAACGGGCATAATTGTTTTGCAGATATAAAAAAACTCATTACCTTTGCGCCAGTAAATAATTTAAATTATGGAAAAAATGCGAAAAATATTTGTTTGTTTTATGGGGTTATGCACGAGTTTGTTTCTCGTAACCTCGTGCGGGTCATCTTCATCCAAGTACACCCCCGACGCGGCTGGTTTCGCGAAAATGCAGGATGATTTGAAATCCAAATTTGGAGACGATGCGTACTATTCCGGCATTAACATCGTTTACGTTTCCGGAAACGCTCCCGGTAGCGGGATAACGTTGAGCGTGAACGTTACGAAAGACCCGGCTTCCCTTTCAATGGAAGAGTGGGTCTATTCTTCCTTCGGCGGCTGGCGGCAAACGGCAGACGTAACGCTTGAAGCGCCGGAAGATGTTGATGTCAAGGAATTCATGTACCAGTTGTCAGGTAAGTTCGACTTGAAGAAAGCGGGCGAACTGGTGGAGCTGTCAGCTAAAAAATTAGCGGATGAAAAACAAATCAAGAACGCTGTTTTACAGACAGCGCTATTGAACCCGGGAGGCCGGCCGGCTTCTTCGACAGAGATTTACATTGACCTGCAACCGGAGAACGGGGGTACGACATTCAGCTTTCGCTATGACCTGGATGGAAACTTGATCTCGTTTGATTATTAAAGCTTAAAATGTATTATGAACGCTCAAGAGTTAACGAACTTATTGGCGTCGCCCGAGAATTTCGGGAAAATCATTAAGGGGAAGTCTGCCGTATCTCTGTTTGCACTTTTCCTGCTCCCTGCCGCTTTGCTGCTCGTGCTGCTCGGCCTCAGATTCCCGGCGTTGATTTACGTCGGAATAGTCCTCGCGGTCATCGGGTTTGCCTGTTTCCTCGCCGGGAAGCTGTTCCTGGATGCCAAGGCCACAAAAGTGTCTTTGGACCTGTATTATGCCGCCGGGGAACACCGTGTATGTCCGCAGGTATCGGTCAAGGATTACGTATATGAAGACAAGGATGGCGATAAATCGAAATATGCCATTCTCGCCTTCCAGACTGACGGCAAGGATATTCCTCCTCAAACGGTGGCGGAACTGCGCGATCGTGTTGCCGGTATTGACATATCCACCGTGCGGTATGAATCCGCAGGCTACCCGAAGCTCGAACTGATTCGAGGGAAAGGGGAAGCTTTTGTCGCGGAAAATAACAGTATCTTTGCACTCGCGTCCGACATGGAAGGGGTTTATATCTATCCTTTAGCCTACGACAAGGCGAATGACAACAGTCCCTTCGTGGTGTATGCCTCGACAGGCAATGATGTTTATATTTATCCCCTGATGGAGAGAGAACTGGCAAAACTGTAATACGTGCCGTAGATTGCCTCCGGTATCGGTAGTGGCTTGGTAACGAATTTATATTAAACCAAATTAAGCCTGTAAAATAGACTTTACAGGCTTAAAATTTTTCCGGTATCGCCCAGTGGCGTACCTGTCTGCGGAGAGAATGGGATTCGAACCCATGAAGCCCTTTTGGAGCTTACACACTTTCCAGGCGTGCGCCTTCGACCACTCGGCCATCTCTCCCGATTTGCGGCCGCGAATTTACGAATAATTTCCGAATTAATGTGTCTCCGGCGAAATTTCCCCGCGTAGCGACGTGTGTAATGCGGCAGTGATGGCTTCGGTGTCTGTCGTTTGTCCCAACAGGACGGCCAGTTTGGTAACGGCGGCTTCGGTGGTGCTGTCGTAACCGCTAATGACGCCTGTTTGCTTCAACAGGATGCCGGTTTCGTATTTATCCATCTCGACCATCCCCGCATGGCATTGCGAGACGTTCAGGATGGTAAGACCGCGCCCGATGGCCTCACGCAGCGTGTCGATAAACCACCCGGCCGTCGGCGCGTTGCCCGACCCGTAGGTCTCCAGTACCACCGCCCGCAGCTCTTCAATGCGTAAAATCCCTTCAACCACGCGCCGACCAATGCCGGGGAATATTTTAAGGATAGCGATATTCGTATCCGGCGTGTCGTACAGCCGCAACGGGGCATCGCGGTTTTCGGGGAGGTGGATAAATGGCGGATTGTACTTGATATGTACGCCGATTTCGGCCAGCGGCGGATAGTTGGCCGACCGGAACGCACGAAACTGTTCGGCATTGTATTTCGTCGTCCGGTTGGCGCGATACAGTTGATTGTTGAACAGAATCGTAACTTCCGGCACGCAGGGACGGCCATCAGCCGCGGCGGCGGCAATTTCAATAGCCGAAATCAGATTCTCCTTGCCGTCGGTGCGCAGCAGTCCGACGGGTAGCTGACTGCCGGTAAAGACCACCGGCTTTGCCAGGTTCTCAAGCATAAAACTGATGGCCGACGCCGTATAGGACATAGTATCCGTACCATGCAGCACTACGAAGCCATCGTAGCTGTCGTAGCGGGAGTAAATCAGTCGCGCAAGCTGCACCCAAAACGCCGGTTGCACTTCCGACGAATCTATCGGCGGCTCAAACGAGTACGTATCAATCCGGAGGTTGAATTTCCGCAGTTCCGGCATTTCCGTTTCAATCCGGTCGAATTTTAACGGCGAAAGGGCGCCGGTGGCGTGATTGTGCTGCATACCGATGGTGCCGCCGGTGTAAATAATGAGGATGGAAGGGGTCATATATTATGTTAAATTAAACAGGCTTTCGGCATTGGCGGTGGTTACAGCCGCTATTTCTTCGACCGGGCAACGCTTAAGCGCAGCCACTTTTTCAGCTATCAGCGGGATATAGCCGCTTTCGTTCCGCTTGCCGCGGAACGGTGCGGGAGCCAGCCACGGCGCATCGGTTTCGAGCACCATATCACACAAATCGGTCTGCTCGACCGTCTGCGCAAGCGCCGCCTTCTTAAAAGTAACCACCCCCCCGACACCCATCAGGAAATTCCCATAGCGACGCAGCTGCCGGAACTGCTCAGCGGTACCCGAATACGCATGAAAGACCCCGCGCAACGGCAGCGGATGCACTTTTTCCAATACGTTGAAAATAATATCAAATGCATCGCGCGCGTGGACAATCACAGGGAGATCATAGCGCGCCGACCAGCGCAGCTGCTGCTCGAAAACGACCTGCTGCGCGGCAATAAAGTCCCGACTCCAGTACGCATCAATACCCGTTTCACCAATGGCGACAAAAGTATGGGGAGCCGTGGCCAACTGCGCCTCCACAAAGGCAAGCTCACTGCGCCAATCGTCCTTCACCTCCGTGGGATGCAACCCGACACAGGGAAAACAGAGGCCCTCAAAATCCCGCGCTACCCGCATCAGCGGCGCATGGGTGGCACGCGAAACCGCCGGCAACACAAACCGCCCGACCCCGGCCTCCTGCGCCCTCGCGATGGCACCGGGCAAGTCGGCACGAAAATCCTCCACATACCAGTGGACATGCGTATCAACGAATTTCATCTCCCTGTCAGCAACCGTACCTTTATTATAGCTGCGCCGCACACCACGCCCCGTCCGGGCGCCGCCTTAACGACCGCGCCCGACCTGCCACAGCCCCGCACAGCAGGGCTACGGAATAATCGCGCTTTCGATTTCGCCCCAGTGGCCTTTTTTGCCGCTGTTATTCTCCCACCGGAGCGCATAATAGACCGTCTTGCCGCGCTGGTCGTTCTCAAATTCAAGCTGAAAGGGGGAACTTGTGTCAAACTCGGAATGCGTCAAATCATCCCAGCGGGTAGGCGGCGTGGGGAGGATAGCCCAGCGGATTTCCGCGCCATGCACCCCCGCCGGCTTGGCCTTCAAACCCGTCGCCGAGTCAACAAAATGAATCTCCAGCACACCCGGCGCCGGCAGCTTGATTGTCGCCTTCGGGTACGTGTCCGGCACCGGCGCCGGCGTGGGCGTAGTCTTGTGAATCGGCAAGCCCAAATTCTCGCGGTCGTCATCGGTAACCGCCGGATTGTACGTCAAATAGTACTTAATGTTCAGCCGCAGCGCCCGAATAAGCTCCTTCTTCGCAATATTCTTCGCCTTAATCGTGGCTTTGGTACGCGTCGAAGAGGCATTGGCAATATCCCACTTCGTTTTGAAGGTAGTGTACAGCGTATTCAACGCCGTAAGAACCGCCTGCGGGAACCCCACGCGGTCAATGATAGGCGTCAATGCCGCCAAAAACGCAACCACCCATCCTAAGAGGACGGACTCTCTTGTCGGTAAATAATCTCTGTTACTCATGGTTTCTTTCTTTTTTGTTTGGTTTGTAAAAAATTTAACAGTGAATAAAAAATAATACTGCGGCAAACGCCGTTATCTTAGCAAGTACCGAATATCCCTTCCGTGGACGCCCATTTTTTCTCTACCGACACCAATTTCCTCCGCCCAGTACACCCCGTTTTTTATACGGCACACCATTTTCTCCATATTGCACACAATTTTCTCCGCCCGGTGTACATTTTTCTTTATATTGTGTACAATATTCTCTTTGCAGTACACAATATTCTCCGTCCGGTGTACATTTTTCTCCATATTGTGTACATTATTCTTTATATTGTGTACAATATTCTCTTTCCGGTACACCTTTTTCTTCTTACGGTACACATTTTTTCCCGTAAGGAAGCCATTACACTTCGCACGGCGCGCCGTATGCCGCGCCAGGCGCGCATTACACGGAAGATAGTCGGTAATATGATCGGTCATACACATAATCTTTCTCTTTCTGCCCACAAAGGTACGCATTTTTCCCACACAACACAACTTTAAACACACATTTAACATTATTTAACATTCATTAACATTTCTACTGTGTTCCATCGGGTAAAAATACCTATTTGTAGGTATTGCAGGGGCGGCGGGATGGTCATACCTTTGCACCCGATTTCTAAAAATGAAAGGACAACATTGAAAAATACACGCCTTATTATAATAGGTCTGCTCCTTCTGGCGCCGGGGGCGTCCCGCGCTGCCGCCCCGGTGCTGCGGGGGACGGTAATCGACGCGCGCACGCAAAGCCCGGTACCCGGTGCGGCAGTGGCGGTCGGCGCCGGCGAACGCTGGACGGTAACCGACGACGCCGGCGTCTTCCGGCTGCCGAATATGGCGCCCGGGGCGGTGCGCATTACGGTCGCGTGTCTGGGCTATGTGAAAAAAACGGTGGACGCGGTGGTGGCCGACACGCTGCCGGAGGTCGTGGTCGCGCTTGAGCAGGATAATTTGCGGTTGGCCGATGTCGTTATCACGGCGCAGCCCGACCGCGACGGCGCGACGTCGAGCTATATCATCGACCGTGCCAGCCTCGAACATCTGCAAATGCTCAACATCGCCGACGCGCTGAGCCTGCTGCCCGGCGCGCAGACCAATCACACGCAGCATCTGGCCACTAACGGCGCGCAGCACCTCGCCGTACGCAGTAATATCGCCTCCGAAGACGGCAATCCCACCTTCGGAACAGGGATTGAGGTCGATGGGGTGCGGCTCGCGCACAATGCGACGTTCAATGCCGACGGCGAGACGCGGCTCTACGGCGTTGATACGCGGACGGTGGCGACGGCGAATGTAGCGTCTATCGAAGTGGTTACGGGGATACCCTCGGTGCAGTATGGCGACCTCACTAACGGCCTGGTGAAGGTGCAAACCATCAGCGGGGCATCGCCTTTGCAGGCGACGGCGGCCACGAAGCCTCATACGCGGCACGCGGCGCTGGGAAAGGGCTTCGCGCTCGGGCGCAGGGGGGGCGTGTTGAATGTCTCGGCCGAGCATACGCTGTCGATTGCCGACCCGGCGTCGCCCTATACGTCCTATGTGCGCAACAGTGTGCAGGGACGCTATAAAAATACCTTTAATAAAAGGCGCGGGCGCCCCCTGACCCTTGAGGCGGGGGTCGCGGCGACGGTCGGGGGGTACCATTCGGCGGGCGACCCCGACGCCTTTGTCGATACCTATACCAAAGCGCGTGGCAATACGCTCCGGGCGCATGTGCGGGCGGCCTTTCTGCCCGATTTTGCGTGGCTCACCAACCTCGAAGGGCAATTTTCCATTAATTATGCCGACGAGCGCCGGGAGGCGCGTACCAATAAGTCTAATTCGGCCTCCATTGCGGCGGCGCACGGCACCGAAGAGGGTTATTTTGTGGCTACGCGCTATGATACGGATCCCGCGGCAGCGGTTATTCTTATCCCTCCGGGTTATTGGTACCAGACGGCCATTACCGATAGCCGCCCTGTAACCTTTGCCGGCCACCTGAAGGGCTATTGGACACGCCGGTGGGGCGCCGTGCGCAACACGCTGCTCGCGGGGGTGGAGCTTACCGGAGAGCGGAACGCCGGGGCGGGGCTTTATTATGACGATCGCCGCTATGCGCCCTCCGGTTGGCGTCCGTATCGGTTCGCTGCCGTCCCGACGCTGTACCATACGGCGTGGTATGTAGAAAATAAGATGCGCTGGGGGCTCGGCGGTACGCAGTGGCTCTTCGTGGCGGGTGTGCGGGGCGACGCGACGGCGGTCGATGCGTCGCTTTATGGCGCGGTGGCTGCCCTTTCGCCGCGTTTTAGCCTCCGGTACCGGATTATTGAGCGCCCGCAGGCGATGTGGCTGCGCTCTTTGACGCTCACGGGGGGCTGGGGAAAGGCGGTGAAGCTCCCGTCGTTTGAGGTGCTTTACCCGCGCGCGTCCTATCGTGACCTTTTGGCCTTTGCGCCCGGCACGATGGCCGACGGTACCTCGTTTACGGCCTATTATATAAGCCCGCACACGGCACAGCACAACCCCGCCCTCCGCTGGCAGCAGAGCCGGCAGTGGGAAGTGGGGCTGGAGGCGAAGATTGGGCAGGGAGCCGTTACCATTGCCTACTTTTATCATCTCACGCGCGACCCGTACCGCTATACGGATGTCTATACGCCCTTTTCGTACAAATTTACCGGTCAGGAAGCGCTGGAGCAAAGCACGATTGCGTCGGTCAATCGCAATTATGTTATAGATAGAACGACGGGGGTGGTAACGGTCATCGACCGTACGGGCGCGTTGCCTTCGGAGGCGCTCGCTTACCGCGAAAGGCGTACCTTTAAGAGCAATGAGGTAATGACTAACGGCACGCCATTTGCCCGTCAGGGCGTGGAATGGGTCATTGACTTTGGGAAAATCCCCCTGCTGCACACATCGGTGCGCTTCGACGGGCAATATTACCGCTATCGCAGCCTCGATGAAACCCTTCTCGCCTACAGTCCGACCGCGCAAACCATGGCCGACGGCAATCCGTATAAATATGTAGGCTATTACGTTGGCGGGTCGAGCTCGGGCGGGGCGGCGGTGAGCAATGGCCGCGAGACGCGCCGCCTTACGGCCAATCTTACCGTTACGACGCATCTTCCCGCCATCCGCCTGATTCTTTCGCTGCGCGTGGAGAGCACGCTGTATAACTATAGTCGGTATTTGAGCGCCTATAGCGGCGGCGGGCGCGGCTTTGCCGTTGAGCACGAAACCGATAATTTTCCGTCAGGAAACCCTGCGACCGATAATACCGACCGGTATGTCGTGGTGTATCCCCTTTATTATTCAAGCTATGACGATATGACGACGCTTGTTCCCTTTGCGGAGGCTTATGCCGCCGCGTTCGCCGCGCGTGAGCACGACCCCGCCGCGCGCGCCCTCTATAACGAGCTCTCGAAGCTCCTGCTGCGCACGAATACCAACTATTACTTCAATGCCGACCGGCTTTCGGCCTGTTATAGCCTCTCCCTGAGCGTGACGAAAGAGCTGGGCGACGTCGCGACGC
The DNA here is from genome assembly GCA_031270845.1 of Prevotellaceae bacterium. Classification (GTDB taxonomy): domain Bacteria; phylum Bacteroidota; class Bacteroidia; order Bacteroidales; family UBA932; genus JAIRKX01. The sequence goes on along the minus strand of JAISXF010000022.1, from coordinate 8,421 downwards.
TCGCGTTCAGCGCGACGAACTTCACCAACAATGCGCAGCAGGTGCGGTCGAGCGCGCGGGGGACGCAAATATCCGTCTATGGCAGCACGTACATCCCGAAGTTCTACTATAGTCTGACGTTGAAGGTCAAACTGTGATAAAATACGATTATTAACAATAAAAATCAATGTAAAATCATTAAACAATTATTCATTATGAAAAAAACTACCATCAAATCAATCCTTTTGTATGCGGCAGCTCTCGTGGGGCTTGCCGTGCCGACGGCCTGTGAAGACGAAATCACCCCGCCGCCGGAAGTAAAAACCTTTACCGTGAGCGTGCAGCTTGTCTATCCCGACGGCTTCGCGCCGGCGGCCGATGTGCGTGTTGTGCTGCGCAACATTGCCACCGGCGCGGTGGACGAAGCCTTTACCGATGCCGACGGGGTGGCGGCGTTTGTTGTCATCGCGGGCATTTTTGAGGCCACGGCGTCGGAAGAGCGTGCCGATGCGCTCTATCGGTACCTCCTCAACGGCGCGGCGGGCAACATTGTCGTTACCGAGGCGTGGACGAATGACCCGCCGGTGGACATTACGCTCACCGTTACGCCCGTTGCGAAGCCCTCGGAAGGCGATGCGTCGCCTTACGGCAAATTAGTAATTAAGGAGCTCTACATTGGCGGCTGCCAGAAGGACGATGGGAGCGGCGCGTTCCAGCGCGACCCCTATATAGTGCTCTATAATAACTCGACGCAGCCCGCGGCGCTCGAAGGGGTGGCCTTCAGCACCTGCTTTGCGCACAATGCCCATGGAACGAATTACTTTTTTGTGGATAATGCGCTCATTTACGCCGCCGATAACTGGCTTCCGGCGTCTTATGGCGCCTGGTACATTCCCGGCCGCGACACGCTCGCCCCGGGGGAGCAGATTGTGATTGCGATGAATGCCGCTATCGACCATACGGGTGTCTATAGCAACTCGATTAACTTCGCTTCTCCTGATTATTATGTCGCGTACCATCCCGAGTCGGGCTATTCGAACACGACGTACCACCCGGCGCCGTCGGAGGTCATCCCGACGTCGCATTATCTGCGCGCGATACGGTTGGCGGGGGTTACGGCCAATGCGTGGACGTTCAGTGTTAATTCGCCGGCGTTCTTTATTTTCCTGCCGCGTGACAATGTGTCGCTCATTGACTTCTCGGCTGCGCCGGAGAACATCATTTTGCACTCTTCTACGGGCTCGGCGTCGCAGGGGGCGATAAAAGTGCCGCGCACCTGGGTCATTGACGGCATTGAGGTGTTCCAGGAAGACCGCATTGCCGACAGCAAGAAGCGCATGACTGCCGATATTGATGTCGGGTATATCCCGTTCACCAACAGTTATGGCCATACGCTCTATCGCAATGTCGATAAGGCGGCGACGGAGGCCATTCTGGGTAATGCGGGAAAGATAGTCTATGATTATGCGCTCGGCTGGGAAGAGAGTACCGACCCGTCGGGCATTGATGCGGAAGCGTCAATCCGTAATGGAGCGCATATTATATATAAGGACAGCAATAATGCCTCGAATGATTTCCACCAGCGCAGCAGGGCGTCGCTGCGCCCCTAACCGCGTGCCGGTGCAAGCATAAAGGAATACCGGATGGGTGTGTTGGGACGGATACTGATTGTTTTTGTCGGGATACTCCTCCCCTGTGGCGCCGCGGCGCAGTACGGGGTGGAGCGGCTCCGGGAGACTGAGCTCTGGTCGGGCAGCGAGAATGCCGCGTGGCTGCAGGCGCTGCCCGACCTGCGGCGCTCGGTGGTCGAGGCCTTCCTGCGGCGGGGCACCGGGGCGTTTGTGGATTACGCGGCGTCGGATAATGCCATGGAAGCCGGTGCCGGGGCCGAATCGTACTACCGGCTCAACCCGCGGGTGGCCTTTCACGGCAAGGTAGAATACCGTTATTTCTCCGGTCAAAACATGGGCGGTTCGGCGTGGATCGACCCGCACACCGCCCCGTTTGACCTGGTCGAAGCCGCCGATACCAACCGCGGCGTCAAGCACCTCGAACAATACCGGCTAACCGGCGCGATGAGCGTAAACGTATGGCGGGGTCTTTCGCTGGGCGGCCGCATCGACTACCGGGCGGCCGGCTACGCCAAAACACGCGACCTGCGGCATATCAACAAATATTCGGATATTGCGTTCAGCGCCGGCGTGCATTATGCCTTCGGGGAACATGCCGAAGCCGGTATCAACGGCTTCTACCGCCACAGCGCCGAAGATATTTCGTTCGACCGGTACGGCACTACCGACCGGCAATACACGTCGCTTGTCAGTTTCGGCGGCTTCTTCGGCCGGACGGAGCTGTTCAGCACCCTCGGACGGGGCTATACCATCGACGCCAATCCGCTTTTCGACAGCTACCGCGGGGCAGCCGCACAGGCAGTCTGGCGCTTTGCCGCGGGCTGGCAGCTGTTCGTCGAAGCCGGCGGCCGCCGCCGCAGCGGGCAGTACGGCAAACGCAGTACTACCACCGCCGTATTTACTGAACACGAAGGAGACGAGTATGCTCTCACCGGCACCCTCTCTTTTCGACGCCCGCACGCGCATCATCTCCTCAAAGCCGAAGGCCGGCAGGCATCGCTGAAGAACAGCGAAAATGTATTCCGCGAAGAAACCACCACCGGCAACCGCTCCGAAATCGTCTATTACGGACAGAACCTCGTGCGCGACGCCCTGCAGCAGCATGCCCGCCTCGCCTACACCGGCTCCTTCGGCCCTGACAACGACCGCCCCCGCTGGCGCGTAGAAGCCGGCACGGGCTACGTGCGCAGCCGCCAGACCGTCGCGCAATACCCCTACTACCGCCGGCAATCGGCCTACTGCTACGACCTTTTTCTGAGCGCCAGCCGGACGGTCGAATGGCAGCAGTACGACCTCCGGCTCACGCTCGGCGGCGCCTGCGCCTCAGGCGGCGGTAACCCGAAGGACGACGGCACGTACCTTCCGCCCTCCGCCACCCAAAAGCCCCCGAAAAACTTCGACGGATACCTCTACCGCCAATTCGACTACCTTACCGCCACCCGCGCCGGCGGGAATATCGAAACCGCCGTCGCCCGCCGCTTCCGCTCCGGCACGCAGGCCTCCCTCGCCCTTCGCTATGAGATCGCACACGCCCTGCAACCGGTACGGATACCCGGCAATGCGTTTCATTTCGTATCTTTGTCGCTGCGCTATGAATTATGAATTATGAATTATGGATTATAGATTATGGATAAGATTATAACATGTGAAAACATCACCCACTACTACGGCTCGCGCCTGATATACGAAAACCTGAACTTTGAGGTGCCGCGCGGCAAGATATTAGGCTTATTGGGCAAAAACGGCACGGGAAAGACAACGATTATCAATATCCTCAACGGCTACCTGAAGCCGCGCGCGGGCGAATGCCGGCTCTTCGGCGAACGGATGGAGCGCCTCTCGCCACAAACCAAAGCCCGCGTAGGGCTGCTTATCGAAGGGCATATCCAGCACAGCTACTTCAATGTGGTGCAGATTGAGCGCTTCTACGGTCGCTTCTTCCCTCGATGGAAAAAGGATGCCTACTACGAACTGCTGAAAAAACTGCAAGTATCGCCAACGCAAAAGATCAGCACCATGTCGTGCGGCCAGCGCTCGCAGGTGGCGCTTGGGCTGCTCTTCGCACAAGACCCCGAACTGATGATACTCGACGATTTCTCTATGGGACTCGACCCGGGATACCGGCGTCTGTTTGTCGAATACCTGAAAGAATTTGCCTCCGCCGAAGGCAAAACCGTCTTCCTCACCTCGCACATCATCCAGGATATGGAACTGCTGATCGACGACTGCATCATCCTCGACTACGGCAGTATTCTGCTTCACCGCCCGACGCGGGAGATACTCGATACCTTCCACCGGTTCCGGTTCCGCACTGTCCGTCCACCCGCTGCCGGCACGCACGGCCTGCTTCGGAACACCGAAAAAACAGGCGCCCTCTGGGAAACCTATTCGTTCCTGTCCCCCGACGACGTCGTCCGCGAACTCCGCGCTCAGGGCGCCGACCCGGAAGACCTCACGCAGGAACGCCTCTCCCTCGAAGACGCCTTTATCGGACTGACGGGAAAATACTGATTGGAATTAGAAATTAAGAATTAGAAATTAAGAATAACAAACTATGGAGTCAAAGCATAATTTTCAACGTCCAACTTTCACCTTTCAACTCTTTTTTAAGGAGTGGATAAAATCACGGTGGGCACTGCTCGTAACACTGCTCGCATTCGTCGGGATTATTACCTATACCTTTATCGGCATGTCCACCGAACTGCGCGTGCTGGGGGCGGGAACGGTGTGGGAAAGCATCGTGATGAAAGGCATCATCTACTTCGACAGCCTGAAATACCTATTTCTGCTGGCAGGCGTGCTGCTGGCGGTGGTGCAGTACACGCCCGAGATGATTAACAAGCGCCTGAAGCTAACGCTGCACCTGCCGTTGCCGGAGCGCCGGATTGTCCTCTCCATGCTGCTTTACGGCCTCCTTGCCCTGGCCGTCCTGTTCCTGCTGGTATATGGCGCGGTGCGTATCGGCGTCGGCCGGTACTATCCGGTTGAAATCACGCAGTGGAATCTGGCAGCTATCCTCCCCTGGCTCTGGGGCGGTATAGCCGCCTACCTGCTCACGGCATGGATAACCATCGAGCCGGCATGGAAGCAGCGCCTCTGTAATGGTCTGGTCGCCCTCTGCCTGCTCCGGCTGTTTTACTTCGACGAGCTTCCCGGCGCCTACGCTCCCCTCCTACCCTTCCTGATCACACTAATCGTCCTGAGCGTGTCCTTTTCGTTTTATTCCATCATCCGCTTTAAAGAAGGCGTTTAATGTAATTAATGTGCTAATGTGACTAATAAGCTGACGCCACCACATTAATTACACTAACACATTAATTACGCCACCGCATTAATTACACTAATACATTAATTACATTATAGCACATTAAACAAAATGAAACAACTCTACACCATCCTCCTCATTCTTATAACTTCCCTGGTATTATCGTGGGCGATACCGGCGGTTGTCCGCATGGCGACAACTACCGCGTCGCGCTACCCGTTTGTCTATTACAGCGTACTGCTCCAACGCTTCCTTATCCGCGAAACAACGGCCGATAATAAGCTAACGCATGTCGATACGGACGGCAATCCCTACACGCGCGAACAGTTCGACTCCCTCACGCCCCTGTTCAGCTACCGCCAGCTGATGCTCACCAACAGCCTCCCCGACACTATCCGCGGCGTGCCTGTCGATCCTCAGGAGCTGCGCGCCAAAACGTTTACCTGGCGCTACAACCCGCGCCTGATACATACGCCGGCGCTGCCGCTGTATTTCATGTACGAATCCGAATCGGGACGCGCCAACCTCGAAGCCCCGGAAGACGTCTTCCGCCTGCGCGACCGCATTGAGTTTATCGACAAACGCACCAATACGGTGAACACGGCGAAGAGCGCCCTGTTCCAAACCGCGCTCGAAGAGGCCGGCTTTGCTTTTCCCGCACAGGCGGTATGGGGCAACCTGTCGGCGAAGAAACCCTACGACATCGGCTACTTTACGCTCGACAGCCGGCGCCGCCTTTTCCACCTGAAAATGGTACACGGCGAACCGTACGTCCGCAACACCCATGCCGGCGACAGCCTCGACATCGTCCATGTCAGCCTCCTCGAAGTGGCCGACCGCAGCATCTACGGTATCCTTGTCGCCCGCAACGGCACGCTCCACTCCCTCCACACCGACGATGGCTATTCCCTCACGCGCTTTGACATCCCGCCGATAAACCCCGACGCACATTCGGTAATGCTAATGGCCAACCTCTTTTACCGGATGGTACATGTAACCACGCCCGACAGCCTGACCTGCTACGTGCTTGACGCCGCCACGCTCCGGCAGCACGACCGCCCCTACATCGTACACGCCGCTGCCAACCGCTGGTACACTGTTGCCCGCTGGCTGTTTCCCATGTATCTCACATTTTCCAGCCGCCACTCCGATTACCTGCAACCCGCCTTTAAGGTACAGTTCGGCTGGTCGCTTGTCATCAGCCACCTTACCTTCTTCGGCTACCTCCTTATCCTGCGGCGCAAACGCATCTCGCCGCGCCACCTCCCTCTACGCCTCGTCAATGCCACCGCCATCATCCTCTTCGGCGTGCCGGGGCTGATAGCGAGTTTGCTATTCAGGTGACGCGTGAAGCGCAAGGCGTGCCGGGTGCATTTCAAATTGTCATATTTTATTTGAAATACACCATTCAGGAAAAAAACTGCCCGGTTGTAAAAAATGTTATATCTTCGCGGTGTTTTTTAGAACAGAGTAATAAAAATAACCAAAAACAACATGCCTGCTAAACAGAAATATCGATATGGAAGAAGGTACTTTATAGAAACAGGAGCTTATAGCGGCCTTATAGCAACCCTACAGCGATACTTATAGTAGCCATTACAGCAAACTGAAGATGACACGATTAAAGCGTATAATGGTTAGGGTAATTATGGGTATTGCTGCAGTTAAGTGCCGGATTAACGATTTTAAAGCCAAATATTATGATGAAAAAACATTTTCTCTTTGTGATGGTCTTTTTGGCGATGACTGCGTCTGTGGTGAATAATAGTAGCTACGGACAATGTAATACTAGCAATACTGTTCCTTTACCTGTTAATAATTTAATTAACTCTCAAGGATGTTTCAACTATGATAAGTTGATAACACTGTTAGGAATAGCTCCTGCACCTTCAGTAACTATTAATATGGACATTTCCAAGATAGGCTTCACTGAGATCCACATTGGGACAAGTATGCGCAACACAATGCGGACACTTCTTCCAATAAAACTTTAGTTGTCGGTGAGAAATTCCCCTCTGTAGCAACTGTTGCTCCTGCCAACGCTACTAATCAAACGGCGACATGGGGATATAGCAACGCTAATGTTGCAACGGTCAATGCCACTACGGGTGAAATAACAGCAATCGCTGCTGGTAACGCAACGGTTACTGTAACAACACAAGATGGCGGGTTTACCGCTTTCTGTGACGTTACAGTAAAAAATGTAGAGCGTTCTCATACCTGCTTGGAATATTCCATTGTGAATAATCTTGTAGTTGTGAGGGTCGTTGGAGCTGAAGAAGGAGTAGAATTTACTCCTCAAGCCGATGGAAAACCAAATTTACAATGGGATTTTACTATCGAAGATACTAAAATCTATCATCTCCGGGTGGAAAGAAGTAGAGAAGCCTGTAATTACTGGTCAACCTCTCTCAAAGGAAGTGGTACTGGGAGAGACGGTCAATTTAACATTGACCGCCAAAGGGACACAACTCAAGTACCAATGCCAATGGTACAAGAATAGAGTCCTGCTCTCATAAGCTACAACTGCAGTCCTTAGCGTACCCATCGTTCAACTGAGCGATGCTGGGGAATACAGTTGCACCGTGCGCAATGAAGGAGGCTCCATGCTTTCTGAAAAAGCCACGTTGAGTGTCAAGTCCTATCTCTCAGTGAATAACGTCAACGTGTTTGCAGGGGAAGTGAGCTGGAGGATTAGGACTACGTCCTCCTCTGGAAATATGAAAGTTGAGTTTTACAACCCCACAACTAGCCAATGGTATTTATTGACTTGGAGGGGTGGATCCTCAAAAGGGGCTAAAACCAATGTAAAACTTGTCGTTTCCTCTGCTGAAGGAGGCGAATAGGAAATAGTGTCAATTTCCTGTGAAGTGGTAGAAGTCTATCAAGGCGACTATCATCTAAAACTTCAATTGAATGATGAATCATTCTGTAAGTTGGTAAGACCAGTCTCTCCTTAAAAAATTTAATTAACATAATCTGAAAGCCGAGGTTTTTCTCTGTTAATCCAAAAAGGAGACCGCCGCAAAGACGGTAAACATCCTGTCTATATTCGTATATACTAGAAAGGCAAAAGCGCAAACATCCATGCCAAAATCTGCGCTACCGCCAAACAACTCACCAAAGACCTCCGGCTGAAAGACTCTACGCTGCTGCGCGAAGTAACAAACCGTATAGCCCGCTACGAAGAATTGAAAGTAGCATTAGGGCTACCCCCGCGAGCGGTACACGATAGAAGGGGAAAGCGCCAGGCTTGGCGCCGGCATAGATGCGCGGCAGCAGTTGGAAAACCAGTACGTGCAGGCAGCCCATGCACCGGCGTTGCCGGCGGACTGGACAAGAAGCAAGGCCGACGTGGAAGCCGACCTTTCGGGGCAGATAGACGCGCAGGAACGCCGGAACGAAACACTGGCCAACGAAATACAGGCAGAGGGGCAGGCACAGGCTAAAGCGCTGCGGGCAATGATTGAGCCGATGCGGGAACAGGTGATGGCCGAGAGAATAAAATACACACGGGATAACTTCGGGCAGGGTATCAATTTCCGC
>JAISXF010000004.1 GCA_031270845.1 Prevotellaceae bacterium | reverse complement strand
GCGCACACTGCCCGTCGTAACCCGACAGCGCATGTGCCATCTCAAAGCAGAATTGTTTGGTTAAACGAATTGTTCCCATAATTGCGTTGTGAAGATGAAAGTAGATGCAACCCCTCGTAGTGCCATAATTATCTAATTTTTCGCAAAGGTACGTAAATTATCTTAGAAGCCTCCCCATCTGGGGAATGCTTGCCCGCAGGCGCCAGGAACATTACTTAACGTTGATTTTCCTTGATAACGCCTGTTTTTTTGTATCTTTGTGCTAATTTGTAATTCATAAGATATAATTTATAATACCTCATTATCATGGGAATAGTAGCTATTGTAGGGCGTCCGAACGTAGGCAAATCGACGCTGTTTAACCGCCTCGTCGGGATGCGGCAAGCCATCGTCGATGAAACTGCCGGCGTTACCCGCGACCGACACTACGGCCGCTGCGAATGGTGCGGCCGCGAATTTTCGGTGATCGATACCGGCGGTTATGCCCTCAACACCGAAGACGTGTTTGAGACCGAAATCCGCAAGCAAGTCCTGCTCGCTATCGACGAGGCCGACGTCATCCTCTTTATGGTCGATACCAATACCGGTATCACCGACCAGTGCCAGACAATTGCCGACGTCCTCCGGCGTAGTGGGAAGAAGGTCGTTGTAGTGGCCAATAAAGTAGATAATAACAACCAGATATTCGGCATCCATGAATTTCATGCGCTGGGATTAGGCGCTCCATTTGCCGTATCTTCCATCAATGGCAGCGGCACGGGCGACCTGCTCGATGAAGTCCTCCGCCACCTTCCCGACGCTTCCATGGCCGACAGCGACAGCCGCCCGACCGTTCCCCGACTGGCGATTGTCGGCAGGCCGAATGTCGGAAAATCGTCGCTGACCAATGCGCTGCTCGGCGCCGAGCGCAATATCGTAACGCCTGTTGCCGGCACCACCCGCGATGCCGTGAGCGCTTACTACAACAAGTTTGGCCATGAGTTTATCCTGGTCGATACCGCCGGCCTGCGAAAGAAAGCCAAAGTACATGACGATTTGGAGTTTTATTCCGTCATGCGCTCGGTGCGTGCCATCGAGCACGCCGATGTGTGCATCCTGATGATAGAAGCCGAAAAGGGAATCGAAGCGCAGGATCTTAGTATCTTTAACCTCATTATCCGAAACAGGAAGGGATGCGTGATAACAGTCAATAAATGGGATACGGTGGCTAAAGAAACGAATACGATGAAGGAATACCGCGCCGAAATCCTTCGCCGGCTTGCCCCGTTTACGGATGTGCCGGTGATTTTTACGTCGGTGCTTCAAAAGCAGCGTATCCTCGATGTTCTCGAGGCGGCGGCGCAGGTGTATGTCAACCGCAGCCAGCGCATCCCTACGTCGCAACTCAATGAAGCGATGCTTGCCGAAATTGCGGCCTGTCCGCCGCCGGCGGTTAAAGGGAAATTTGTGAAGATAAAATACGTTACGCAACTGCCGTCGCCCGCGCCGTGCTTCGCGTTCTTCTGCAACCTCCCGCAGTACGTACGCGATGATTATAAACGCTTCCTCGAAAATAAACTGCGCCAGCACTTCCGTTTCACCGGCTGCCCCATGCAGGTATTCCTGCGCAGAAAGTAAGGGGGCGCCATTGTCCCCATAAGGTTGCCTCCATACCATCAACCATTAAATCGCCTCAAGGAATTTAATCAGTGCTTCGCGGTCGCCCTTCGAGAGGCTGCGGAATTTTTCCTTGCATTGCTTCGCTTCGCCGCCGTGCCAGAGGATGGCTTCCTCGTAGTTACGGGCGCGGAGGTCGTGCAGTTTGTCGGTATGTCCCGATACGATTTTCATCAGACCTCGCCCCCACAGCGGCGTGGTGCGGCATACGCGCACGCGGCCGGGTTCGACCATGTCGAGGTCATGGCGCAGGAGGTCGGTGTAGGGGAATATTTTCTGGCTCGAGAGGGAGGGCATCGGCCTGTAGTCGCTGCGGGTTGTCCACGACGGGCGGTGGCAGGCCGTGCAGCCGGCGTCGTAAAAGAGGCTTTTACCGCGCTGCACCGTCGGGTCGTCGAGGTTACGGGCGGCAGGCACGGCTAAGCTGCGATGCCAGACCATAAATGCGTCGTAATCCTCCGTTGTCATTTCAGGGCGCTGCTTTTTCGACATCAGCGAGTCTTCGATTTGCTGCGGCAGCAGGCCGGGGTAGATGGCCTGTACGTCCGGGTCGAGCGACATGGCCCGGGCGTATTCGCGGGTGATGTAGAGTTCGCTGCGACCGGTGCGACCGGGCAAGTCGGTAACTACGTTCGTGATATTCCAGATAGCATTGGCGCCCGGCCCGTTGTCGAGCGTGGCGCGGGTGCAGAGGTAGGTAAAGCGTCCGGGATGGATGCCCGGGTAGTAAGGGTTCCGTCCGGTTTCGTCAATATCGGCGCCTATCACGCCCGGGCAATAGCCGCGCGCCTGCTGCTGTGCGTGCTCGGCGCGCAGGTCTTCGTCGGAAATGGCATCGAGCAGCCCCGTGCCGTAGATGCCGATGGTGGCTTCGATAGATGCCTTATGCCGGCTCATGTCGAAGTTGGTAAACAGAATCGCGTCCTGCGCAATGTCAACGCGGGGGTAAATCAGCGTGCCTTCGTACGATGTACCGGCGCTGTATGGCGTGCCGTCTTCGTAACGGTTGCCGTGCTCATCGACATAGAGCATCCATTCGATCATAATGCCGTCTTCATCGACCGGTGCTTTGAACGGCGGCACGGCGCGGGTTTGGGTCATGCCGGTGAAATAGGTCGTAGCCAGCGGCAACGCCGGGTCGTTGGGGTTGTAGATCATCAGCAGATAACAGTTGCGGCTGTCGTTGGAGTCGTACTTATCGACCCGCTGCCCGCGCCCGCCATAGCTCGGGTGACAGGCGATGCACGACTTGCGGATATACGCCGGCCCCAGTCCCGAATAACCCATCCCTTCGGAGGCCACAAAACTTTTGTCGGAAAGCCGCTCGCCGCGCATAAACTGCCGGTAGAGCGTGGCGTCGGCATCGACAGGCGGCACCGGCTGCTTGTAGGCAAACGACGAGGAGTTGAATACCGTCCCGTTGATGCCGCCGGCATACGTCTCTTCGCCATATACCTTCGGCGTTACGACCGGTTCTTTGTCGTCGGCGCACGCCGCGAGCAGGGCAAGCCCGCAAAGCATTATACTTGTTTTGATATGCTGTTTCATTTTATATACGATTAATACGCATCATCCCGCAAAGGCGCCAAGCGCACAAAGAAAAACCATATCCTTTATGCCCTTCGTGTCTTTGCGGGATAATGCCGTCAATATTCAATCAATAAGATTGTCGATTTGCTTGAACAGTGTACTCAGGTCGGTGCAGGCTTCCACGGCGGCCTCGACCTGTTCGCCGCGGATTTGGTCGCGAACCACTTCGTAGAACGAATACTGGTACGTGCCCGTCGCGGCGTTGTAGTTACCGATGGCGCGTATTTTCGCAATAGCGTCTTCGATTTTAGCTTTAATCCGGTTATCGAGGTCGCTGTTTTTCCCCGCCACGAAGGCGCTTAGCGAATTGGTCTTGGGCGCACCCGTATCGCGTCCGCCGAAATAAGCATTGCGGATGCTGACGATATTCCCCTCATAGTCGGCCAGCGAATGCCAGCTGTACCACGATTCGACCTCCTCCACCTTATGCGTAGCAAACGGCGACTCGATTTTCGTTGCCCCCACCTCGTCGGCAATGTCGGCGCACCCGGAGGCGATTTCTCCAAAAGCTTCGGCCACGCTGCTGTAATTGCCCGTAGCGTTCTTCAACTTGTCGCCAAAGTTATGGTATGCCGTGTTCTCTTCATAGAAATCGACAATATCCTGGTTTTCGCGGAACACCGTCCGGATGTTCTGCGACACGTTCGCCTCGCCCGCCCAGGCAACGTAAGCCAGCACGCAGTCCCATATCAGGGCGTCGGTAGCGGCGGTGAGGTATTTCAGTTCTGCGTTCGAAAGGCTGGCGCGTGGTTGCCCGTCGCGGAACAGCAGGTATTCGGTTACGTGAAATCCTATCTCTTCCGCGTCTTTTCGCCAGCAACTCTCGCTCGTAAGGCCTGATGCCTCATTGGCCAGCACGGCGTCAATCGCACTTTTCTCTAACGGCCACGAATCAATGTGCCCGTCGATGTCAAACGCATCTTCGCTCACCGGCCCAAACAGGAAGGCCTCACTCTGTTCCCAGTAAATACGTGCCTGCACCCACGCATCGGCCGCCGCCCGAATCGTAACTGCCGACTGCCCGCTCTTCAGCGCCTCGTTGGCCGCGCGCATGTTCAGCGCCGCTTCGGCCAGCGCCCGATAGGTGGGGATGGTCGTCGCGTTCACATATTCCTGAAGGATGGCTTTATACGTCGCATCGTTATCGACGCTCTCATCCCCGCTATCTTTTTCGCACCCCGCGAAGGCTATTGATAGCATGCCTGCTGTTATCCCAAACAGCCAATTTTTAATGTTCCTTTTCATTTTGTTTAAGTATTGAATGGTTTATTTATTTAGCTAATTTTTAATGCCTGATTCCTGATTCTATTATTCCTGATTAAAAAATCCCGCATATCCCACGCCTATCGACACCGTCGGCTCGTCATTATAGCCCGCCGCCAGCTTGCGAAGCATATATTCGGCCTTCACCACCAAGCCTTTCATCGGAAAATAATTAATGCCCGCACCCATGATGCGTCGTTCGCACCATGGCTTGTCCGTAATCCCTTCTGCCGTCCGGTACATCGAATCGTAGTAGCCGTAATGCCCGTAAACATACAGCCGATTGTCGCGGTAGCGGCGTTTCGAGAAGAACGACAGCACATCATAGCCCGCTTCCACGTAATAACTCAGCGCCTCCGCGGCCACATCCGTGCGTGGCGACGGGCTGGCCGACGGAAACCGCTTATTCACCGCCGAAATATCCTTCGACCCTCCCAAATTACCGTAAACCACGCTCCCGCGAGCCAGTACATGGCGCCCGTCGTACTCCGCATCCATCGACACAATGCCCACAATTCCCTTTATTCCCGCATTCGCGTACCGTTGCGGCTTCAATGAGTTGTTCACACTGTAACCGTAGTACCCGCTCGCGCCGATACGCAGTCCGCGTACCGAATAATTGTCGATACGCACCGCCCCGGCGTAGTGGTTCGCTATCTTAAATTCGTATGGCGACCGTCCTCCCCCGCCGATCCACTCCGCATCGCTGAAGCGCTCCGCATCAAGCCCCGCGACAAACAGTCCTTCGTAACGCCACTGCCCCGCGCGCCCCCAGAAACTGATACCCGTCTCGTGCCACGTGCATGGTAATATCGTCGATTCCTCTTCCGGCCGAAGTACCGTGAAAAATTCGGTCGGAAAATGATACTGATTTGTCCGTCCCACCGGTACAATCACATGACCCATCCGAAGATTGGCATAAGGCGCAAACGATTTCTCTATCCAAAACTGTTCTATCGCCACCTCCCCGCCTTTTTCTATTTCGGTCTCATATTCTTCCGCCTCGGTACGTTCAACCTCGTAGGCAGCCCCTGTGCCCCCGTGCTCGAACTCAATTTCACTCCCCAGCTTCCAGCCCCTTCCGAAGTCGTACCCGATATATACAATCACATGCGGCAAGTCGGCCCGTCCGTGCCTGGCATTCGTGTACCGTTCCGGGTAAGAATACCGCGAAGGACTGTCACTGTAGAGCATACGCTGCATCACTGCCTCGCCGTAGCCTCCCACCTCCAGCCGCCGCGCCTTTACCGCTTGCCCGATGCTGTCCGCCGAGTTGAACGACTGTGTCCGCATCGTCCCCGCGTCCTGTGCTCGTGCCGGTGTCGGCGCCCACAGCGCCCCGCAGGCCGCGAGCGCGCAACAAAGAAACCTTAATTTCATCACCCTTTCCGTATTCATTGCATATATTTTTTAAGACCGCAAAGGTACGCCGCATTTCCCCCTCCCGCAATCCCCAATTATAGGTAATTTTTACCCCCATAATAATAACAATTAGGGAGTCCCCAAAGTCCCTCCCGTCCCTAATGTCCCAAAATCCCGCGCGTTTTTATATCCAAAAAAAAACACTATATTTGTCCCAATATTTACATTCAATACATAGTCAGTTATGAAAAAAAAATTTGCATTAGCGGCCATCATCGCCGCGTTCCTGCCCTTCAGCGCCTGCGATAGCGGCTCCGGCGCTGCGGTTAACGAACCGAACCCCTACATCGCCGCATGTACCGGCGGATACCTCGTCTCTATCAACGACATTATTATCGTGCAGCTGGAAACAGCCCCCGAAACCAATGACTTCGACAACAACGCCCTCCGTAAAATCTTCAAATCCTCCCCAGCCATCGACGGTGAAACATACTGGCTCGACGAAAACACCATCGGCCTCAAGCCTTCCACGCCTCTCAAGCCCGGTACCGAATATCGAGTCCGGTTCGACGTCGCGAAACTATTCCCCGAAGCGCAGGGTAATTATAAAATATTTAACTTCGCCTTCTCTACTATCAAACCTTCTTTCTCCTACAACATCATCGGTTTGCAAATATACGACGATAACCGGCCCGACAACTACTTTCTCCAGGGATTCGTCACTACCGCCGACTATACCGACCCAAATACCGTCGAAAAACTCCTCCTCGCGACCATCGACGGCAAACAAACCGACCTGCGATGGGAGCACGACGACACCGACGCCGACCGTCATACATTCACCATTGATGATCTCGCCGCGCGCGAAGCCCCTTACAGCGTCATCCTTAACTGGAACGGAAAACCCATCGACTATCACTTCCGCGCCGCCGACACCGTCGCCGTACCCCCGACAGGCGCCTTCATGCTCCTCGACGTCAAGATAAATCCCGACAATAATAGCATCGAATGCCTCTTTTCAAAGCCGCTCGACCCCCGTCAAAAGTTCGCCTCTTTCATTCAAGTCGGCGATTTCTCCCAGCTTCGCTTCATAACCGCCTCCAACAGGCTCGAAATACACCTCCCCAACAAACCCGTAACGCCCGTTACCCTCGCCATCCGCGAAGGTCTTCACGCCCGCTCCGGTGAACGCCTCCAGGCCGACTCTCAAAAGGAACTCATCTTCGAGGAACTCAAACCGCTCGTCCGGGCTATCGGAAAAGGCGTCATCATGCCCAACTCGTCCGGCCTCACATTCCCTTTTCAGGCCGTCAGTCTCCGCGCTATCGACGTCCTCGTCTATCGAACCTATGAAAAAAATATTCTACAGTTCCTCCAAATTAACAATATCGACGGACGTAACGAGCTCCGCCGCGTCGCAAAGCCGATAGCCCGCAAAATAATCCGCCTCGACGAAAACAAAAACCTCGATCTCCGCCAGTGGAACACCTTCTCCATCGACCTTGCCTCCGTTATCGCCCCCGAACCCGGCGCCATATACACCGTCAAAATCGCATACAATCAACAATATTCAATCTACGGAGCCTGCCCCGGAGATGACCTCGCCGAAGCCGACCTCAAAACGCTCGTCCCCGACGAAGTCTATGATACCGACTCCCCCGACCACTATTATTCATACTATGACTACGACGATTATGACGACGACAACACTTACTACGGCTCTTCAAACCCTTGTCACAGCTCATACTATAACAACAGCCGGTTCATCCTCCGAAATATCCTCGCTTCCGACATCGGGCTCATCGCCAAGCGCGGCAATGAAAACCAGTACCTCGTCTTCGTTACCAATCTCATCACCGCCCTCCCAATGAGCGGCGTACAGGTCGAAATATACAACTATCAACAGCAAAAAATCGGGAACGCTCTCTCCGACGGAAACGGACTCGCCAGCGTAAACTTCACCGGTACGCCTTATATTATAACAGCGCACCGCCAAAACCAGAAAAGCTACCTCCGTATCGACAACAATCTCGCCCTTTCCCTCAGTACTTTTGACGTCGCCGGCGCCGAACTCTCCCATGGCCTTAAAGGATACATCTATGGCGAACGGGGTGTCTGGCGGCCCGGCGATACCATCTTCCTCACCTTCGTCCTTCAAGATCGCCTCAACACAGTACCCCGCGCGCACCCACTCACTTTTGAACTCTACAACGTAAACGACCAGCTCGTCGCAAAACAGATGAAAACCGAAAGCCAAAACGGCTTCTATTCCTTCGCTTGTCCCACAAACCCCAGCGATCCTGCCGGAAACTGGAACGCATACGTCAAAATCGGCGGCGCCGTTTTTTCAAAAACAGTGAGAATTGCCACCGTCAAACCAAACCGTCTCAAAATTGAAACCAAATTACACGCCGACCCCGTCCTGCCCGACCAGCCAATCGCCGGAAAAATCACCGCTCAATGGCTCCACGGCGCAAAAACCGCCGGAAATGAGGCCGACATCTCCGTCCGTATCAGCCCCATCCGAACGACTTTTGACGGATACGGCGAGTATCACTTCGACGACATCACCAAAAACTTCTACGGCAGCAATGACCGGCAACAGCGCGGGAATCTCGACGCCAACGGAATAATGTCTTTCAGCATCCCCGTCGAACACCGCGCGCAGGCGCCCGGAAAACTCCGCGCATCCATCGCCGTCCGCGTCTTTGAAGCCGGCGGCGAATTCAGTTTCGACAACTTCACCGCCGAAATTTCCCCCTATAAAACATACGTCGGCCTCAAAATGCCAAAAGGATCCGGATATTACAACCGCCTCAAAACAAATACCCCGCACACCTTCCAGGTCATCTCCCTCGACCACGCCGGAAAGCCCGTGTCGCGGGATCTTAAAGTCGAAATCTTTAAAAATGAATGGAACTGGTGGTGGTTTTCGCCCGATGGCAACCTCGCCGACTACACATACCGCCTCTATAATAACCGCATCTCCGAAATCCCGCTCAAAACCGCCCAAAACGGTACCGCCTCATTCACTTATAATATAGAGTACCCCGACTGGGGGCTCTATCTCATCCGTATCACCGACCCCGAAAGCGGACACGCCGCCACCCAAAAGGCATATATCGACTGGTGGAGCTATGGTCGCGGTACCGACCGGGAAAACGCCGCCCCCGCCATCCTCGCTTTCCAAACCGATAAGGAAAAATACGCCGTCGGCGAGAAAGCGATCATCACAATCCCCTCTAATGCCGGCGCCAAAGCCATTGTCTCCATCGAAAACGGAGACCGTCTCATAAACGCATTCCGTATCGACTGCCGCGACGGCGAAACGCCTGTAACAATCGCCACAACCCCCGAAATGACCCCCAACGCTTACATCTCCGTCTCCCTCATTCAGCCACACCGCCAGACACAAAACGACCTCCCCATGCGTCTTTTCGGCGTCATCCCCCTCATCGTCGAAGACCCCGCCACACGAATCCAGCCCGTCATCAAAGCCCCCGACATCATCCGCCCCCAACAGCCATTCTCCGTCCAGGTCCATGAAAATACCGGTAAAGAAATGACATACACCATCGCCATCATCGACGAAGGACTGCTCGACCTCACGCACTTCAAGACCCCCGACCTCTGGCAGCACTTCTTTCAGCGAGAAGCCCTTGGAGTACGTACATGGGATTTGTACAACTTCGTCATCGGCGCCTATGGTGGCCGTATCGAACAGCTCTTTGCCATCGGTGGCGACGAAGAATTGAACGCCGCCGCCGACAATAAGAAAGCAAACCGCTTTAAACCCGTCGTCCGCTTCGCCGGCCCCTTCACCATCGCGCCCGGTAAGAAAGCAAACCATCCCTTTATGATCGACAACTACGTCGGTTCCGTCCGCATCATGGTCATCGCCGGAAACAGAACGGCATACGGCAAAGCCGATAAAACCGTCCCCGTCCGAAGCCCGCTGATGATTCAGGCATCCCTGCCGCGCGTCGTCGGCCCCGCCGAAGAACTTATCATCCCCGCCTCCGTCTTCGCCATGGAACCCCAAATCCGAAACGTCAAAATCGAATTTTTACCCGATGACTTCTTCGCCCCCCTCGACGGCCGCGATCGTGCCCTCACTTTCGCCGGCGTCGGAGACCAGCTCGTCCGTTTCCGCGTCCGTACCAAAAATAAAATCGGAGCCGCCCGCATCAAAGTCATCGCAACCGCCGGCTCCGAGAGCGCCGAAAACGAAATTGAGATAGATGTCCGCCCCGCCAATCCCCCCACCGTCGCCACCGTCGCCAAAATACTGAACGGTAACGCGTCCACGTCGCTAACACTCTCCCCGCCCGGCATCCCCGGCACCAACATCGCCCAAATTGAGGTATCTGCCATCCCGCCGCTCAACCTCGGCGCGCGCCTAAACTACCTCCTCCAGTATCCGCACGGATGCCTCGAACAGACAACCTCCGCCGTCTTCCCGCAACTCTTCCTGCCCGCCGTTATCGACATCTCCGATGTCGAAAAAAACCGCGCGGCCGACAACATTAAGGCAGCCATCCGCCGACTTGCTTCCTTCGTCCGGCAGGATGGCAGTTTTAGCTACTGGCCTGGCGGAACAGGATATACATGTATGTGGACAAACAGCTATGCCGGGCACTTCATCCTCGAAGCCGAGCGGAAAGGATACGCCGTCCCCGCCGCGATGAAGGAAAATTGGATAGCCTTCCAGCAAAAAAACGCCCGTAACTGGACGCCCGACACCGACAACAGCCGATACCCCAACGCCCAGAACGATCTCATCCAGGCATACCGTCTTTATACCCTCGCCCTCGCTAAAAAAGAGGAGTTAAGCGCCATGAATCGCCTAAAGGAGCGGCAAAATCTCTCCACCCACGCCCGTTGGATGCTCGCAGGCGCCTATGCCCTTGCCGGACAGCGGGAAACCGCCGTCAAAATCATCGACCAGCTCCCCCTCGAAGCCTCCGCCGCCTCCGACATCCCCTCCGATACCTACGGTTCCTCGAGCCGCGACAACGCCATCGTCCTCGATGTCCTCACCCTCATCGGTAATAAGGACAATGCCTTCCGAATGGCCAAACAAATATCCGACGCCATCAACAGTTCCGACTGGCTAAGCACCCAAACCACCGCTTTTTGCCTCCTCGCCCTCTCAAAATTCGCCCTCAACGAAAAAGGCGAGCTCCATTTCTCGGTCGCTTTCGCAAACGATAAACCGCAAACAATCAAGTCTTCCAAACCGGTTTACGCCATCTCCATTCCCCCCGCCGCGCAGCCCGCGCAACCCGCCCCGATGTCGATGGTTTCCCCCTCCTCCCTCCGGGCGCTGCAGGCGACCTCGCCACTCACCCTCGCCTTTGAAAATAAAGCCGCTAACACCCTTTTCGTGCGCTTCAGCATACGCGGAATACCGCCTGCCGGCGAGGAAAAACCGGCGGAGCACGACCTTGCCGTCGCCGTCCGCTACCTCAAACCCGACGGCTCCGAGCTTGATGTTGCCCGAATCCCGCAGGGAACCGACTTTTTCGCCGACATTCGCGTCCGCAACCCGGGTCGTCGCGGCGCATATACCAATCTCGCGCTCACGCAGATAGTGCCTTCCGGATGGGAAATCACCGAAAACCGCCTCGCCGACGATAATCTGCCCGATGGCATCACCTACCGCGACATCCGCGACGACCGTATTCTCACGTATTTCGATTTGCCCGAAGGGCGCACCGTCTCTCTTCGTGTGGCTCTCCGAGCGGCTTATGTCGGAAAATTTTATCTTCCCGCCATTGCCTGCGAGGCCATGTATGACGCCTCAATTTCCGCCAACACCGCCGGCCGCCACACCGAAGTAAACTAAATTACGAATTACGAATTACGAATTACGAAAGAACACAGACAATAGACAATAGATAATAGAACATAGACGGCTTCCGCCGGATAAATTACGAATTACGAATTACGAATTACGAAAGAACACAGACAATAGACAATAGATAATAGAACATAGACGGCTTCCGCCGGATAAATTCCGCATTAAAACTCCCCCTCCTCTCCCCAAAAATTCCCCTCCCCCGGAGGGGTGCCCGCAGGGCGGGGTGGTTCCTTCCCCTCCTCTCCCCAAAAATTCCCCTCCTTCGGAGGGGTGCCCGCAGGGCGGGGTGGTTCCTCCCCCTCCTTTTCCCCTCCATTCCCCTCCCCCGGAGGGGTGCCCGCAGGGCGGGGTGGTTCCTCCCCCTCCTCTCCCCAAAAATTCCCCTCCATTCCCCTCCCCCGGAGGGGTGCCCGCAGGGCGGGGTGGTTCCTTCCTTCATCGTTCATCGTTCATCGTTCATCGTTCATCGTTCCCGGAGGGGTGCCCGCAGGGCGGGGTGGTTCCTCCCCCTCCTTTTCCCCTCCATTCCGCATTACGGCTTCCGCCGGATAAATTACGAATTACAAAAACCGTTTTATAAGAAAAAAATTACTACCTTTGGAAAAAATTTCACCCATTTTAAAAAAAAATTTACGACCCATGAAAGCAAAATCAATACCTCTAATTCCCTCATTTTCAATTCGTGCCTCTCAATTCGCTGTGCTCAATTCGTGCCTCTTAATTCGCATGTCCCAATTCGTGCCTCTCAATTCGCATGTCTCAATTAAACCTTTTCGTTTTGGCCTCGTCTAAAAGTAGCTTTCAAAAATTAATAAAAATTATAACCATTTAAAAAAAACAGTTATGCCCCCTTTTCAGGAATCAGGAATTAACACCTATGTTAGTCATTTTCGTTTACTCATTGATGTAAGCGCCGGTTTTGGCGCTGCGTATGCTCCCTCGCGGACTGATTTAACCATCACGGCGCTCGAAACAAAGCTCACGGCCGTCCGGGCGTCGATTGATGCCGTCGCGGCGAAGTTGCCGGCCTACCTCATTGCCGAGAGTGTTAGGATTGAGGAGTTTTATAAGTTAAAGCCGCTTGCGGTGCGGATAAGAGCTACGGCCATTAACTGCAATCTTCCGGTTGCCGTTGTTAATCAGATTAAGGAGATTGTCCGAAAAATTCAAGGGCGCCGTGCCCGGCCGATTATCCCCCTTGAGGGTGAGGGAGACGTCGCCACGACGCATTACATTTCCGTTGCGCAGACCAGTTACGACTCGCAGATAACCCATTTCCGCGACCTCGTAGCCATTGTGGCCGGGCAAACGGGTTATACGCCCTCGGCGACTGACATTAAAGTGCCGGCCTTGCAGGCGCAGTTAGAGCGTTTCATTGAGTTCAATGATGATGTTTTAGCTGCCTCTGTGCCTTTGAAGGACGCGCGCCAGAAACGCAATGAGTTGCTTTATGAACCCGGTACCGGAATGATTGATACCGCTTTAGCGGTTAAGGGCTATGTTAAGGGCACTTTTGGTTCGCGCAGTGCGCAGTACCGGGAAGTAAGCCACATTCCGTTCCGAAATAAAAAAATAAATCTTCTTACCGATTAGTTTCCGAAAGCTCTCGGAAGCCTTTTCAAGCCTCTCTCTGATTTCTTTACAGGAGCGTATCTGCGACGGCGGTGGCAGCGTACAGTCTGCCGAATTTCAATCCCCCCATTTCAATTCGCTGTTGCCCTTGCTCCTCCCCCCGGAAACCGGTCGGAGGCTTTTTCTATACGCCCCCAAAGTCCCAAAAGTCCCTCTCCCAAAAGTCCCAAAAGTCCCAAAAGTCCCAAAAGTCCCTCTCCCATTAGTCCCAAAAGTCCCAAAAGTCCCAAAAATCCCTCTCCTCCTCTCACCCACAACTCCAAAAATCCAACAACCAACTTCAAAAATCCAATAATGAATTTCAAAAATTTCACAACCAATTTTAAAAATTTTGGAATCCACTCTAAAAATTTTGGAATCCATTTCAAAAATTTTGGAAAGAACTTACAAAATCTAAGAGACAATTCCCAAAATCTTGGAAACAATTTCCAAAATCTTGGAAAAAATTCCCAAAATCTTGGAAAAAATTTCAAAAATTTTGGAAAGAACTTACAAAATCTAAGAAAGAATTTCCAAAATCTTGGAAAGAATTTCCAAAATCTTGGAAACAATTCCAAAAATCTAAGAAACAACTCCCAAAATCTAAGACTGCTCTCACTCCTTATCATAAAAATCCCCTCTTTTACCAGACTGCTCTCACTCCTTATCATTCTCTTCTTACTGCTTCCCACCGCATTCTCCACACCTCCCTGCTCAACCCTCATCCTTGCTTCCGATGGCCGGCTCATTGGCGCAAAGATCGCCCCCGATGGCCAGTGGCGCTTTCCGCCTGCCGAACAGCTCCCCGAAAAATACATCCGGTGCGTCGTCGCCTGCGAAGACAAACGCTTTTTTCACCACCCCGGCGTCGATCCGCTCGCTATCATCCGCGCTTTATTTTCCAACATCTCCCATCGTCGTATCCGCGAAGGAGGAAGTACAATCACAATGCAAACCGTGCGTCTCATGCGCGGAAACCCTCCCCGCACAATCCCCGAAAAAATGCTCGAAGCCTTGCTCGCGCTGCGCCTTGAGTGCCGTTATACCAAGGACGAAATCCTTCATCGCTACGCCGCCGGCGCGCCTTTTGGCGGAAACGTCGTCGGTATCGACGCCGCCGCCTGGCGTTACTTCGGACGCTCCCCTTCTGAGCTCTCGTGGGCCGAAGCCGCCACCCTCGCCGTACTTCCTAACGCCCCAGCCCTCATACATCCCGGCCGAAACCGCGATCAACTCCGCCAAAAGCGGGATTTTCTTCTCGAAAAATTAGCTTTTTCAAAATGCATCTCCCCCGACGACCTCCTGCTCTCGAAAGCGGAGCCCCTGCCCGAACAACCTCTCCCCCTGCCCGCCGAGGCTCCCCACCTCCTCGAACGAATGGCCAAAACAAACCCCGAACAAATCAACCGCACCACCATTCTTTACGACCTGCAATGCCGGGCTAATGAGATCATCGCCCGACATGCCATCAAGCACCGCGGAAATCAGGTCAATAACATCGCCGCTGTCATCATCGAAAATGAATCTCATCACGTACTCGCCTATATTGGTAACGCGCCCGCTGCGCCGCACGCCTCGCAGGGCGAAATGGTTGACATAATCCCCGCGCATCGCAGCGCCGGAAGCATCCTTAAACCATTCCTCTATGCCGCCATGCTCGACGACGGACGCCTGCTGCCGTCAATGTTAATCCCCGACATCCCAACCTTCATCAACGGTTTCGTACCCCAGAATTATCTCCGCACGTACGACGGAGCTGTCGAAGCCGACCGCGCGCTTGCCCGCTCGCTCAACATTCCTGCCGTCATACTCTTGCAGGATTACAGCGTCGCCCGCTTTCATCACCTCCTGCACCGTATCGGCTTCACCTCCATCACCAACCCTCCCCACCACTACGGCCTTTCTCTCATCCTCGGCGGCGCCGAAGTCTCCCTCTACGAGACAACCAACGCCTATGCCTCCCTCGCCCGCACCCTCAACCATTTTTCTAACCCCCACACCCGCTATCTTCCATCCCAGTGGTCGCCACCGATCCTCCTCATCTCCTCGAGTAAGGACATCATTTCCACGCATAAAGCGAATGGCTCTCGCCTTCCCACATCCATCTCCTCGAGTAAGGACATCATTTCCACGCATAAAGCAAATGGCTCTCGCCTTCCGTTCGATGCTCCGCTTTCTGCCGCCGCCATCTGGCAAATCCTCTCCGCCCTCTCCGAATCCGACCGCCCCGAAGGCGAAATCGAATGGCATCGCTTTCACTCTTCCCGCAAAATCGCCTGGAAAACCGGCACCAGCTTCGGAAATCGCGACGCATGGGCCGTCGGTATCACCCCGCAATATACCATTGGCGTCTGGGTCGGCAATGCTTCCGGCGAAGGCCGCCCCGTCCTCACCGGTATCCAGGCCGCTGCGCCCGTACTGTTCGATTTATTTAACCTGCTCCCCCATACATCCTGGTTCATCCAGCCTTTTGATGAAATGATAAAAGTACCTCTCTGCCAGCAAAGCGGACATCGCGCAACCGACCTCTGTCCGCTCCCCGACACCGCATGGATTCTCAACGCCGGCCTTGAATCCCGCCCCTGTCCCTTTCATCTGCTCGTCCATCTCGACCGAACACAGCGCTATCGCGTAACCGCTGACTGCGAAGACCCCCATCATATCATCTCAAAATCATGGTTTCTCCTCCCGCCCGCGCAGGAACTCTACTACAAAACACGACATTACAACTACATCCCCCTGCCTCCCCGCCACCCCGCCTGTCCTCATTCCGATACCCGCCCATCAATGGCATTGCTCTACCCGCAGCATAACTTTCACATTCTCCTCACCCGCCAGATGGACGGTTCTATCGGCCGGCTCATCATGCAAGCCACCCATCACAGCCCCGATGCCACCATATTCTGGCATCTCGACAACCAGTACATTGGCCTCACCGCCCACCCCCACCAAATGCCCGTCCTGCCCGCGCCAGGTCCCCACACCATCACATTAGTTGATAACGAAGGCTTTACCATTTCCAGCAAGTGCTACGTCGATAAGTAAAACAGCTCCCCCTTTTTCTCCCCACACGCCTTTATTAAAAAAGCCCTTAAAGCCGTTACCGACTTTAAGGGCTTTTTTACCCAAAAATACGCCCCTTTTCTCTCTCAATACGCCATTTTTATGGCCTCTGTAAAGAATTTTCTAAACGCCGCCTCCAGCGCTGCGTAATGCTCCTCCAGAAACCTCACCGCCACCTCCGCTTCTACCGGAAAATGCTTATAATGACTCATAATGCGCAGCGATTCCCCCAGCCCCTTCGTCGTAGCGTAGCGGCATAACCGGTTCGTTAATATAAAATGCCACATAAAACCCTTCACTTCCTTCGGAAGAATGCCTCGATACTGCCATAATTGCCAATAGAACTGCCGGGCGAACGCCCGCAACTTTACCGCTGAATAATCGCTGAAATGCGATGCCAGCAAATGGTCGAAATACATATCCAAAACCACGCCTGCATACCGCCCGAACGGCGCTTTCATCCCTTCTTTCGCCCTCTTCACCTCCCAATGCGTATCCGTAAACTCGTCTATCGCCCGATGTTTCACAATCCCCTCCCGCACGCCCGCCGGATACTTATCCATTTCCCGCCCCTTCACGAAGTCTCCAATAAAGTTCCCCACCTGTTCCGCCCCCTTCGACGAAAGAAACACATGTGCCAAATAATTCATCTCCCATTACTTATTAATTAATACCTCTTTCTCCCGCTTCCGCGAAAATTTCTCCCGCTTCCGCGAAAATGTCTCCCGCTTTCGCGAATATGTCTCCCGCTTTCGCGGACAGTACCCAATTTTTCACAAATAAATCTCTATAAAAAAATAAGGGCTCACAGCCCTTAATTCCCACGTCTATGTTCTTACCGTCTCAAAGTCTAAAAATCTACCTTCGCATCGGGCATGTAGCGACGCATCCGCTGCATATATTGTCCGACTTTCCCGCTTTCGCGGATATTTCCTGCTTTTTCCCTTCAGGCTCTTCCTCTTTTCCGCTCCCGTCTCTCGTCATGTTCTCCAAAGCCCCCAGCGTCCCGACTGTTTCTGCAGTCTTCAAACCCCTCATTTTCCTTTCCCTCTCCATCTCCTCCTCCTTCACGCATCCGATTCCCTTTCTGCGCATTTCCTCGCTTTCGCGGATATGTATAGCAGGGAATTTTCCTTCCTTACGTACCAGTAATTTAATCGCAAGTCCCGTTGCACACAGCGCAACCACACAAATCGCTACAAGAATTGTCCACATATGGCATATAATTATAAAATTCCCGCCGCTTTCTCCTCAAGGAACCGCAAAATCCCTGCTGCTGCGCGCCGGCCCGCGCCCATTGCGAGGATAACCGTCGCCGCTCCGCTCACGATGTCTCCGCCTGCAAACACGCCCTTGCGTGATGTCGCCCCCTCCTCGTCCGTTACGATACAGCACCGCCGATCAATCACCAATCCCTCCGTCGTACTCGCAATGAGCGGGTTCGGTGATGTCCCCAACGCCATAATGACCATCTCTGCCTCCATCTCAAATTCCGAATTCGCCACCGCTACCGGACTGCGTCGCCCGCTTGCGTCCACCTCCCCCAGTTCCATCCGAACGCACCGCAGTCCTCGCACCCAGCCCCGCGCATCTCCCAGCACCGCCACCGGATTTGTCAGCATGTAAAACGAAATCCCCTCCTCTTTCGCATGTTTTACTTCCTCTGCCCGCGCCGGTAATTCCCGCTCCGTCCGTCGATATACGATACTCGTCTCCGCTCCCAGCCGCAACGCCGTCCGTGCGGCGTCCATCGCCACATTTCCTCCCCCGACCACCGCCACTCGCCGCCCTGTATATATCGGCGTATCCGATGCCTTATCATAAGCGCGCATCAAATTACTTCGTGTCAAAAACTCATTAGCCGATACCACCCCGTTGAGGTTCTCTCCCGCGATGTTCATAAACTTTGGCAGCCCTGCCCCTGAGGCTATAAACACCGCCTCAAATCCTTCTTCCTCAAACAGCGCATCTATGGTCAATGTCCGCCCGATAATCACATTTGTCTCAATCTTTACGCCCAACTTTTTCAAATTTTCTATCTCTTTCTTCACAACCGTGTCCTTGGGCAGCCGAAATTCCGGGATGCCGTATTCGAGTACGCCTCCGGCCTTATGCAATGCCTCGAAAATCGTAACCGCACAGCCGCCCTTCGCCAGATCATGCGCACATGACAGGCCTGCCGGCCCGCTGCCCACTACCGCCACCTGCCGGTTCTTTGCCGCTGCGCGTTCATTCGCTGCCGCTCCTGCCACCGGCAGCGCCTCTCCCTGCTCGCGACTGTAATCTCCCACAAAGCGCTCCAGCTTTCCGATATTCACCGCCTGCCCTTTAAGCCCAAGGATACATGCTCCCTCGCATTGCGTTTCCTGTGGGCACACGCGCCCGCAAACCGCCGGCAAGCAGCTGTCTGTTGCTATAATATGCGCCGCTTCTGCGAACCGGCCCTGCGCCGTTGCCGCAATAAACGCCGGAATTTGGACATTCACCGGACATGCCGGCACGCACCGCGGCTTTCGACACTGCAGGCACCGCGATGCTTCCAGCACGGCCTCCTCGTTTGTGTAGCCCAAGCTCACTTCTTTAAAATTCATCCGGCGTGTTTGCGCCTCCTGCTCGCGCGCCTCCACGCGGCCTATTCTATTTGCCATACTAAACCCTGAAAATTGAAAGTAGATAATTGAAAATAATAAATTGATAATTGAAAATAATAACTAAAAAATAAAAAATTCCCCGCCTGTCGCCACGCTCAATGTTCAATGCTCAACGTTCAATTCATTATACATGTTTTGCCTCCGCATTGCCTCGTCAAAATCGACGGCGGCCCCGTCAAATTCCGGCCCATCGACACAGGTAAATTGCGTTTTCCCGCCCACTGTTACCCGGCACGCGCCGCACATCCCCGTACCATCGACCATCAGCATGTTCAAGCTCACCACCGACGGAATATGATACGCTTGCGCCAGCTGTGCCACGAACTTCATCATAATCATCGGCCCGATAGCGACCACCATCGTATAATCCTGCTGCTCGTCGTCCACCAATCGCCGCATAACATCCGTTACAAAGCCCTTTTGCCCTGCGCTTCCGTCGTCGGTTGCGATATGCAGCGCCTTGCACACGCCTTCCATTTCCTTACGGAAGATTAATAACGGCGCGCTCTTTGCCCCTATTATCACATCCACCGACGCGCCGTGGGCGTGCAGCCATTTCACCTGCGGATACACCGGCGCAGTACCCAATCCCCCGCCAACAAACAGCCATCGCCCGCCGGCGAGCTCCTCAGGCGTCCGGTGTACAAACTCCGACGGGCGTCCCAGCGGCCCGGCAATGTCCGTCAGCTGTTCGCCCGCTGCCTTTCGGCAAATCAGCCGGCTCGACATGCCCACCACCTGCGTTACCAGTGTAACCGTCCCCTGCGCTGCGTCGTAGTCCGATATCGTTAACGGAATACGCTCGCCCCATTCGCTTGCGCGCACCATAACAAACTGCCCCGGCAGGGCTGCTTTGGCGATACGCGGCGCATATATCCGCATCAGATATATATTCTCCGCCAATTCCCGCTTCTCCACGATAAGTCCTCTCGAACCCTCGCCGCCCGCGGCCCCGGCGCATAAACCTTCTCTTTTTTTCTCTATAGACATATTATAATAAATAATTAGCGTGAATGCCTGTTGCCATTACAAACTTACGGAAAACTTTTGAATGCCTTCAGCCGCATCGCATTCATCACCACCGTGAGCGAACTGAGCGACATCGCCAGCGCAGCCAGCATGGGATTGAGCGTGGGGCCGCCGAAAAGATGCAGCAACCCGGCGGCAACGGGAATACCGGTTACATTGTAAAAAAACGCCCAGAACAAATTTTGGCGGATGTTGCGAAGCACGGCACGGCTTAGCGATATTGCCGTCAGGATGTCCGAGAGGCGGCCGTTTACGAGCACCACATCGGCGGCATCCATGGCAATATCGGTGCCCGATGCGGGAGCAATACCGATGTCGGCGGCAGCCAGGGCGGGGGCATCGTTGATACCGTCGCCGACCATCGCGACAACCGCCGCCGCGCGCGCCTCGTCGATGATAGCAGCCTTCTCGTGCGGCTGCAGTCCGGCGGCAACGGCCCTGATACCCGCTTCGCGGGCAATGGCGGCGGCGGTGCGGGCGTTGTCGCCGGTTAACATACGGACATCTATCCGGTGTTCCTGCAGGCGACTGACGGTTGCCGCGCTCTCCGGCCGCAACGTGTCGGCAA
Organism: Prevotellaceae bacterium; assembly: GCA_031270845.1. Classification (GTDB taxonomy): domain Bacteria; phylum Bacteroidota; class Bacteroidia; order Bacteroidales; family UBA932; genus JAIRKX01. Next base: position 12,966 of record JAISXF010000004.1, on the reverse strand, counting down.
TGGCTATCAGGGCTGCCGGCTGCCGGTCGATGGCCAGCAGGCAGACGGTTTTGCCGGCGGCGGTGAAGCGCTCGAAGGCGGCATCGGCGTCGGCAGCAGCCACGGCGTCGGCAGCGGCAGCGGGCAGCAGACTGTCGCCCGTGGCGTGCTGAATATAGGTCTGGTTGCCGACATGCACCGTGTGCCCGTCGATGGTTGCGGCAACACCCTGCCCGGGGATGGCGGTGAAGGCCTCGACGTCGGGCAGGGAAAGGCCTTTCACCCGTGCGCTTTCGACGATGGCTTTGGCTATCGGATGCTCCGAGCGTTGCTCGGCGGCGGCGGCGAGCCTTAGGGTGTCATCCTCCGAAGGCCATCCGCGAAAGCGGAATATATCGGTCAATACGGGCGCGCCCTGCGTGAGGGTGCCGGTTTTATCGAAGAAGAGGATGCCGACGTGCGCGAGCCGCTCAAGCACATCGCCGCCTTTGACGAGGATGCCTAATCTCGCGCCGCGCCCGATACCCGCAGTAATGGCAGCGGGCGTGGCCAGCCCCAGGGCGCAGGGGCAGGCGATAATCAGCACGGCGACGGCAATATCGACGGCAAAAACCCATCCCGCGCCGCCCGCCCACCACGCCACGCCCGCACCAACCGCCACGCAAAGGACGGCCGGCACGAACCACGACGCTATCCGGTCGGCTAATCGGGCAACCGGCGCTTTGGCGCCCTGTGCAGCTTCGACCATTCGGATGATTTGCGCAAGCATCGTATCGCTCCCTACCCGCACGGCCTGCATACGGATGTAGCCCGTCTGGTTGACGGTGGCGCCAACCAGAGCGTCGCCGGGGCGTTTGACAACGGGGATGCTTTCGCCGGTAACCGACGACTCATCGACCGTTGTGGCGCCTTCTATCAGCAGTCCATCGGCGGGGATTTGCTCGCCGGGCCGGACGGCCAGGATGTCGTTCACGCGGATGTGTTCGGCGGGGATGTCGGTTTCCGTACCGTCGATGAGGCGCCGGGCGATTTTGGGCGTCAGGCGGGCGAGCTTCCTCACGGCATCGGACATGCGGCGCTTGGTACGCGCTTCGAGGTGCTTCCCGACCATGACAAGGGTAATAATCGTCGCCGCGCTTTCGAAATACAGCCCGTGCACAGCGTGTGCCTGTCCGCGCATCATCGCCACAAGCGAGACAATGCCGGAGACAAACGCCGCCGCGGTACCCAGCGCCACGAGCGAGTCCATCGTCGGCGCCAGCCGCCACAAGGCCTTCGCGCCGCGGCTGTAGAAGCCGCGACCTGCCGCCAGCACCGGCACACAAAGCGCGAACTGAAGCCCTGCATAAACGAGCGGATGAGCCCCCGGATGGATACACGCCGGCAGCGGCCAGCCCCACATGCCACCCATAGCGACATAAAGCAGCGGCAGCGTAAATGCCGCCGCCCACAGCAACCGCAAGCCATCGGATGTAACAGCAGGACGTGGAGCGCCGGCCACAGGCGATACAGCCATCGCCCGGTATCCTGCCTCTGCGACGGTGCGGAGAATGACATCATCGGGCAGGGGCGGGTCGCAGTCGATAGTGAGTGTTTCCAAAACGGGGTTCACGGCAGCGCTGTGCACGCCCGAAAGCGCCCGCACGGCTTTTTCGACATGCGCCGCACAGGCCGCGCAGTGCATCCCTTCGACAGTATAGGTTCGTTGCATCCGCGAATGCGCCGTTAGCGAATACTGCGCAGGATTTCGAGCAGCAGATCCCAAAACTTCTGCACGCTGCCGATGTGCAGCCGCTCGTCGGGCGAGTGGACGCCCCGCAGCGTGGGACCGAAGGAGACCATATCGAGGTCGGGGTATTTTTCGAGGAACAGGCCGCACTCAAGCCCGGCGTGGATGGCCTTCACTTTAGGCTCTTCGTCGAAGAGCCGGCGGTAGGCATCGACGGCGACATGAAGGACTGGGGAAGACGGGTTAGGCGTCCAGCCCGGGTAGCCGTCGCCATGGGTAACCGTTGCGCCGGCTTCGGTAAAGACGCTTTCGACCATCCGGGCGATGTCGTACTTGGCGCTTTCGACAGAGCTGCGCTGGCTGGTAACCACCTTTACCGCCCGGTCGAGGAACTTCACCGAGGCCAGGTTGGTCGATGTTTCGACAAGGCCGTCGATGGCGCGGCTCATGGCGACGACGCCGTGCGGACAGGCATACAGCGCGTTCAGCAGGTGCGCCTGCGCGGCGCTGTCGATCACCGTGGCCGGACGGGCAGCCGGGGCGAGCGTGTGCCGCAGGTTCGGTTCGGTATAACGGTATTCGTTCCGGCATTCGTCGGCATGCTGCTCGAAGAGCTGCTGCAGCGGGACAGTACGGTCGGCGGGGACAACGAAGGTAGCCGTGGCTTCGCGGGGGATAGCGTTATGAAGGTTGCCGCCGTCGAAGTGCGACAGGCGGATACCGCAGCGCCGGTGCGCCTGCCAGAGGAAGCGCGTCAGGAGCTTGTTCGAGTTGGCGAGGCCTTTGTTGATGTCGTCGCCGCTATGCCCTCCGGTGAGACCGGCGACAGTGGCGGTGAATGCCGGCCAGCCGCCGGGGGCGGCTTCAGGCAGGCAGGGGAAGAGGGCGGTGGTGTCAATCCCGCCGGCGCATCCGATAAAAAGCTCGCCTTCGTCTTCGGAGTCGAGGTTAAGGAGAATACGACCGTCGATAAAGCCGGGCTTGAGCGAGGCGGCGCCGGTGAGGCCGGTCTCTTCATCGACCGTAAAGAGGCATTCGAGCGGGCCGTGGGGCGTGTCAGACGAGGCCAGCAGCGCCAGCGACGCCGCCACGCCGATACCGCAGTCAGCGCCCAGCGTGGTGCCGCGCGCCTTAATCCATTCGCCGTCAATATACGGTTCGATGGGGTCGGTAAAGAAATCATGCACCACGTCGCGGTTCTTTTCGCATACCATATCGACATGGCTTTGCAGCACCACTGTCGGGCGCTGCTCCATGCCGGCGGTGGCGGCCTTTGCGATAACAACATTGCCTGCCGCATCACAGCGGGCGGACAGGGCATGCCGTTCGGCGAAGCGCAGCAGGTAGGCAATAATCTTTTCTTCATGCTTCGAGGGGCGCGGAATCCTGCATATTTCCATGAAATACGCAAATACAAGGGAAGGTGTTAATGTTTGCATAACGGTTAATTGAATCTGTTATTAAATATAAATACTAAATATACCGGTGAAAAACCCGGTACGCAGACAAAGGTACGAAAAAAATCGGGGGCGGTTGCTTAATTTGGCGCTCTGCCATTTTTTCCGTACCTTTGCGTGCTTTCTTGAAAAAGCATAAATTTAGAACATCCATATTTAAGTTATGACAAACGACACGATGAACGACGCGGCAGAACCCGCCGAACGGATTATCAAAATCAATATCGAAGAAGAAATGAAAAGCGCGTACATCGACTATTCGATGTCGGTGATAGTATCACGCGCCCTGCCCGATGTGCGCGACGGGCTCAAACCGGTGCACCGCCGAATCCTGTATGGCATGGACGAGCTCGGGCTTGCGCCCGGCAAACCCTATAAGAAGTCGGCGCGTATCGTCGGCGACGTGATGGGGAAATACCACCCCCACGGCGACTCGGCGCTCTACGAAGCCATGGTACGCATGGCGCAGCCCTGGAGCCTGCGCTACCTGCTCGTCGATGGGCAGGGGAATTTTGGGTCGGTGGATGGCGACTCGGCCGCCGCGATGCGGTACACCGAAGCCCGTCTGCAACGGATTTCCGAAGAGGTGCTCGCCGATTTGGAGAAGGACACGGTCGATTTTGTGCCGAACTACAGCGAAGAGTATAAAGAGCCGACAGTCCTCGCCACCCGCGCCCCGCTGTTGCTGCTCAACGGCGCTTCGGGCATTGCCGTAGGCATGGCCACGAATATGCCGCCGCACAATCTTACCGAAATATGCAACGCCATCTGCGCATACATCGACAACCGCGCGATAACGGTCGATGAACTGCTCGAGCAGCATATCAAAGGGCCGGACTTCCCCACGGGAGGCATCATATACGGCATCCAGGGCATTAAGGACGCCTTTGAAACAGGGCGGGGGCGGATAGTGTTGCGCTCGAAAACCGATATTGAAATCGCAGACAGCGGACGCGAAACAATTGTGATCAGCGAAATCCCCTATCAGGTCAACAAAAAGGAACTGATACAGAAAATCGCGGAGCTCGTCGAAGAGAAGAAAATCGAAGGCATCTCGTACGTCAACGATGAAAGCGACCGAAAGGGCATGCGGATTGTCGTCAAGCTCAAAATGGGCGCCGTCGCCAACGTTGTCCTCAATATGCTCTTCCGTTATACCCAGCTGCAATCGACTTTTTCGGTCAATAATATCGCCCTCGTCGAAGGGCGCCCGCGACAGCTTAATCTGCTTCAGCTATTGAAATACTTTGTAAAGCACCGCCACGAGGTGGTGGTGCGGCGGGCGCGCTACGACCTCGCCCGCGCCGAACGCCGTGCCCATATTGTCGAAGGGCTGCTCATCGCCCTCGACCATCTCGACGAAGTGATAGCCCTCATCCGCGCATCGCGCACGCCCGACGACGCGCGTAGCGGACTGATGGCGCGATTCGGCCTCTCTGCCGAGCAGGCGGAAGAGATCATCCAGATGCGCCTGCGGCAACTCACCGGTCTTGAACGGGACAAACTCAAGGCCGAGTACGCCGAACTCGCAGCGCTTATCGCCCACCTCCGCGCCGTGCTTGCCGACGAGGGGATGCAGCTCCAGATTGTGAAAGAGGAAACCGCCGCCCTGCGCGACCGCTACGGCGATGCCCGCCGGACGGCCATCATCCACGCCGCCGAAGAGTTTAACCCGGAAGATTTCTATGCCGACGACGATGTCGTGATAACCATCTCGCACATGGGCTATGTCAAACGGACAAACCTCACCGAGTACCGCCTCCAGAGCCGCGGCGGCGTCGGGGCGAAGGGAAGCGCCACCCGTGATGCCGATTTTATCGAACACATATACGTCGCCAACATGCACAGCACGATGCTCTTCTTCACCCGCAAAGGGCGCTGTTACTGGCTAAAGGTTTATGACATCCCCGAAGGGGAAAAAACAACCAAAGGCCGCGCGATACAGAATGTCATCAACATCGAAGAGGGCGACCGCGTGATGGCTTACATCAACGTCGCCAACCTCCACGACGCCGACTATATCGGAAGCCATAACATCGTGCTGTGCACGAAAAAGGGGACGGTTAAAAAGACCTCGCTCGAGGCCTACTCCCGCCCGCGTTCCAGCGGCATCAACGCCATCACCGTCCGCGAAGGCGACGAGCTGCTCGAAGCCGTACTCACCGGCGGCAGCAGCGAAATACTGATGGCCGTAAGGACCGGCAAATGCGTTCGGTTTAACGAAACGAAAATCCGCCCCGTCGGTCGCACCGGCATGGGCGTGCGCGGCATTGCCGTCGATGCCGGCGACGAGGTCATCGGCATGATATGTATCGACCCCGCGGCGGCGGGCGGCGCCAAACCGCACATCATGGTGGTGAGCGAAAACGGCTACGGCAAACGCTCCGAACTCGACGACTACCGCATCACCAACCGCGGCGCCAAAGGCGTTAAGACGATTTCGATAACCGACAAAACCGGCCACCTCATCGCCCTTAAGGACGTTACTGACGACAACGACCTGATGATCATCAACCGGTCGGGTGTTACTATCCGCCTTGCGGTATCCGAGGTACGCATCACGGGGCGCGCCGCGCAGGGTGTCCGGCTCATTAACCTCCGCAATGGCGACCGTATCGCCGCTGTCTGTAATGTTTCCGCTACGCGGGATGAGAACACCGCGCCGGATGAACCCCCTGTGCCCGCCGGCGCTGTCGAGCCTGACGCCGCCGCCACATCGGCCGCCGCCATTGCCCCCGACGAAACAGCGACCGCGCCACAGGTTTAATCCTCACTTAGTATCGTAAGCGCGTCCCGCAGGGACGCCCCCCCAATGCGGGTTAGAAGCATTGCTTCTACCTTGAGTTGAGCCTCAACTTGGGTTAGAAGCATTGCTTCTACCTTGAGTTGAGCCTCAACTTGGGTTAGAAGCATTGCTTCTACCTAATCTATAATTCGGATTTCATCCGGCGCAAGCCGTAATTCGTAATTCGTAATCCGTAATTCATCCGGCGGAAGCCGTAATTCGTAATTCGTAATTCGTAATTTTTATTTCCTGCACTATTTTTTCGAGGAAATGTTTATCGACCTCGTCGAAAGCGCCGGCGGCGTCGCTGTCGATGTCAAGAACCGCCACGACGTGCCGTAACAGACCGAAAAGCGGAACCACTATTTCGGATTTCGATAAGGGACTGCAGGCGATGTGGCCGGGAAAGCGCCCGACGTCGGGCACGATGAGGGTTTGCGCCTGCGCCCAGGCAGCGCCGCAGACGCCGCGGCCGCGGGCAATCCGCGTGCAGGCGACCGCCCCCTGAAAGGGACCCAGCACCAGCTCCTGATGCCGGACGATATAAAAACCGACCCACAGAAACCCGAAGGCCTCGCGCAGCGCCGCCGAGATGTTGGCCATGTTGGCAATCATGTCGGTCTCGCCCGACAGGATGGCGGTTATTTGCGGCAGCAGGGTTGTGTATCGCGATGTTTTCATGCCTCCAGCATTTCATCCATATCAATCTCCTCGTCGATGTCGAGCCCGGTCAGCGCGCCCCGTTCGCAGCGCATGGTGCGTGCCGGATAGTTTTTGAGGATCGTGAGGTTGTGCGTCGCCATGAGTACCGCCGGCCCTTCGTTACGGTTAATCTCGCGGAGGATTTTCAGGATGTCATCCGACGTTTCGGTGTCGAGGTTGCCGGTGGGCTCGTCGGCAATGATAAGGTCGGGACTGTTGAGCAATGCCCGCGCGATGGCGACGCGCTGCTGCTCGCCTCCCGATAGCTGGTGGGGCATACTGCCGGCCTTGCGTTTGAGTTCTACCTTTTCCAGCACGTTCATAATGCGCTCGTCGATTTTCCGTTTGGTACGCCAGCCGGTCGCCCGCAGGACGAAGGCGAGGTTGGCATAGACCGTCCGGTCATAAAGGAGCTGGAAGTCCTGAAAGACGACGCCCATTCGCCGCCTCAGCTGCTCGATATGCCGTGCTTTTGCCGTCAGCAGGTTAAAGCCCGCGACGCGCGCCGTGCCTTTGCGTACGGGCAGGCGGCCGTGGATGGTATGTATCAGGCTGGTTTTGCCGCTGCCGACCTTTCCTATCAGGTACATCCATTCGCCGGGTTCGAGCTGCAGGGAGATGTCCTGCAGCACAACCGAGCCGTTGTGCTGGGTCACATCGACGTGCTGAAAGTCGATAATGTATTTATGTTCCATACTGTCTTTGTATTTTATTTTTAAAATGACGGATGCAAAGTTACAGATTTAGTTTGTATCTTTACGCAATTTTTTACCGGTATTTTCGAAAATTTGGTTTTATGAATATAAAAATACTATCATCGGTTCTTCTGGCGGGCGCTTTGTTATTCACTGCGGAGCCTGCCTTCCCGCAGGGTATGGCGCCGCCGCAGAACGCGCTTTACGAACGCGGGATTGACTTATACGGGAAAGGGCTGTATGCCGACGCCGCCGCGGTGTTTGCCCGCGCTGCCCGCGAAACGCCTTCCGGCGAGCGCCTGACGCTGTCGGAGATTGCGGCTTATCGCGCCCTGTGCGCTATCGAACTGCAACTGCCGGAAGCGGAGAGGCCGGTCGAGGAGCTGATTCGGGATTACCCCGAAAACAAGCGCCGGAACGCTATCGCGTTTGCGCTGGCCAATGCTTTTTTCCAGCAAAAGAATTATCAGAAAGCGCTGGCGTGGTACGAAAAAGTGGACAGCTACGGCCTGCGCTATCATCAGCATTATGAATGCCGGTTTAAAGAGGGGTACTGCCGCTTCGAGCTGCACGACTACGCCCGTGCGTCGCGGTGTTTTGTTACCGTGAAAGACGCGCCGAATAATGCGTACAGCGCCCCGGCGACGTATTACTTCGGGCATACCGAATACCTGAAGGGCAACTATGTCTCGGCGCTGGCGGCCTTTGAAAAGGCGATGGAAGACGACCGGTTTGCGGGCATGGCGCCGTTGTATCTGGTACAAATTTATTACCTGCAGCAGGATTATGAGAAGGTGGCGGCTTACGGCGCCCGGGCGCTGCCGGCGATGGCGCCGCCGCAGGACAGGGAGCTGCTGCATATCCTTGCCGAAGCGCATTTCCAGTTACAAAACTACGACGAGGCGCGGGCGTATTTCGCGCGTTATGCGCAGGGGCTGTCGAAGCTGCCGCGCACGGACGAGTACCTTGTCGGGTTGATTGATTACCGGACGGAGCAATACGGGGCGGCTATCGGGCATTTTGAGAAGGTGGCTGTGGCCACGTCGGACTCGCTGACGCAAAATGCCCTTTACCATACCGGCGACGCGCGCCTGCAACTCGGCGACAAGGCCGGCGCGCAGCGCGCCTTCGAGGCGGCGGCGAAGCCGACCTTCCTGCCTGCCGTGCGGCAGGATGCGTGGCTGCAGTATGCCAAGCTGGCCATAGAACTGCAGAACGACGGGGCGCCGCTGCAGGCCTACTTTGATAACTATCCGGCGCAAGCCCAAAAACCGGAACTGAAGGCCTGTTCGGCGGCGCTGCACATCCTCCGGAAGGAATACGAAAAAGCGCTGGACGAGATGAAAGCCATCCCCACGCCGACCGACAGGCAGCAGGCCGATATGCAGCGGCTGCACTTCCTTATCGGGAAAGCCCTGTACGATTTGCAGGACGAGCGGCGGTATGCCGAAGTGATTACTTATATGGAAGCCGCGCAGGCATCGGGCTACGACGCTACGGTGGCGGCGCTGGCGCGCTATTACCAGGCCGATGCGTATTTTCTGCAACGACAGTATAAGGAAGCGCAGACACGGTTCGAAAAATTCCTTACAGGCAGCGGTACATTCCGCGCCGGCGGCGAATACCTGGCCGCCCATTATAATCTGGGGTATTGCGGCTTTAAGCTGAAAACGTATGAGCCGGCGGTGTCGTGGTTCCGCAAGTTTATTACGCTCGCCGGCACGCAGCACCAAACGCAGGTAGCCGACGCCTATAACCGTATTGGCGATTGCTATTATATTCAAAAGAAATACTGGCCGGCGGCCGAAAACTATAACAAGTCGATTGAGATGAATGCCGACGGCGCCGACTACGCCCTCTACCGGAAAGCCTTTGCCTACGGGCTGCTGGGGCGGTACGAGAGCAAAATAAAAACGCTCTCCGACCTGGCGCGGAAGTACCCCAAATCGGTCTATGCACAGGCCGGGCTGCTCGAGCTCGGGCGCACCGAGCAGCAGCATAACCGTTACGGCGAAGCCGAAGAGGCGTTCATGCAGCTGCTGCGCGACTACCCGCAAAGCGTCTATCGGGCGCAGACACTGACGGAGCTCGGGCTGCTTCATGCCAACACCAACCGCCCGACCGAAGCTATCGAGTATTATAAGCAGGCGGTGGAAGAATCGGCGCCCAACTCGCCCGACGCCAAAAGCGCTCTCGAGGGGTTGAAGAACACATACGCGGGCATCAATAACCTGTCGGAGTACTATGCGTATTTGCAACAGATTTCGCAGGAGTTCAGTCAGGCGGAGAAGGAGGAAGCCCTGTTTCTGGCCGCCGAGAAGTTAGTTAATTCAACCTCCTGCGAGCAGGCGATTACATCGTTCCGGCAGTTTGTCGCCGATTTCCCGCAGAGCACCTATACGCTGCAAGCCTGGTTTTATATCGGGAGCTGCTACTTTCAGGCAGCACAGTACCCGCAGGCGATTGAGGCCTACCGGCACCTCCTCGACGACCCCGCGCCGAGTAACTACAGGGAGCCGGCACGGGTCAATACGGCACAGGCCTGTATTGAACTCGAAGACTACGACGCGGCGGTAACGGAACTCCGCCTCCTGTCGCAGACAACCACCGACGACGCTATCCGCCTGTCGGCATTTATGGAGCTGGCGCGCATATATACCTCGCCGCTGGCGAATTTCCGCGAAGCGGCCAACAGCGCCCAGTCCGCCCTGTCGATACCCCGGATTAGTCCGGAGCAGGCGCGCGAGATGAAAGGGCTAAAAGCCAACGGCTGGAAAACACTCGGACAGGACGCCGCCGCCGATATCTATAAGGATATTCTCGCCGACAGCCTCAACGACGCCGCAAACGCCGAAGCGATGTACCATCTTATCGACATCGCCTTTGCGCAGGAACGCTTTGAGGAAGGCGAGGCGATGGTGTTCGACATGGCCGCATCGGAGGCAAAGGTTTTTCAATACTGGATTGCCCGCAGCTATATTGCCCTCGCCGGACAGTACGCCCTGCGCGGACAGGTGGCGCAAGCCAAAGCAACGTACAACAGTATCCTCTCCAATTACAAAAATACGACCGACGGCATCCTCGAACTGGCGCGGCGCGAACTGGGATGGATAGAGTAATTGACGATTGACTATTTACTATTAAATCAACAAACATGAAATTTAAAATACTGCTTATCGGATACTGCCTGCTGCCGGCAACCCTGCCGGCGCAACCCGCCACAACCGCCCCCGAACCGACCGTAGAAACACGGGTGGTAGAAGTGGTACGCAACTTTGAAGGCGAAATCACCGACACCGACCGCCGGACACTGCCGCTACAGACGACCGACTCAATTGGCGCCTTCTCGTCGTCGTTCACGTATAACATTGAACCGGCAGCGCTGCCGGTATTTTCCGTAACGAAAGAGATTCCGCCCGCGGCGATAACGGAAAAGAAAATCCCGCCCGCCGACGGCGCCGGCTACGCCCGCCTCGGTGCAGGCCTGCCTCTGGCGCCCCTGGCCGACCTGTACCTGCACAAAGCCGCCGACCGATGGCTGCTCAACCTCTACTTCAACCACCGTTCCTATTGGGCATCGGCGCCGCTGACCATCGACCCGCCGGCGAATAACGCCCTCCCGGAACGCATCGCCGGCAATAACATGCAGCACGACGCCGGCCTCTCGGCTTCGATGCACACAAGCAAAATCGTCCTGCATTTCAACGCCGACTACAAGCACCGATACCTGCTCTTCCACGGGCACGATACGGCCTTCCTGCGACATCTGGCAGACAACAACCCCGACTACCTCGACGCCATCCGTCGCAACGACGACGGCCTGCGAAAGGCGCTGGGACAAACCTATCATATCCTCACCGCCGAAGCCGGCATTGCATCCAACAGCGCCCCCGACCGGTTTTCGTACGCCACCGATGTGCAGTTCGGGTACACCGGCGGAGCCATGGCTGCGGTCAGTGAATACACCGGCCATATCCGCGGACGCCTCTCGCAGCCCTTTACCACGGTGCATTCGGCCGATGTCGCATTTAAAGCCATCGCATACAATAAGGGCAACGCCACGCACTGGTCTGACGGTCTGTTTACGGTAACGCCCGCCTACGTCTATCAACAGAACGATACCAAGCTCTCCGTCGGCCTCAACCTCGAAGGCATTTATACCTCGCACAACGAAAAACTGTCGTTAGACCTGCATCCCAATATTTCATACACCCGCCGGTTTGCCGACTACCTCACGCTCCACGCCTCCGTCGAGGGCGAAACGAGCTGCAATACCTACCGGCAGCTGGCGCTCGAAAACCCTTACATCGTCCCTGACCTGTCGGTGTATAATACCCATAAGCCATGGGAATTTACCCTCGGCGCCGGCGGGCGGATATTCAACGTCGCGGGCTATCATCTCTTCGCCGCCTACGGTTTTTTTAAACAGATGTACTTCTACGTCAACAGCCGCGACTCGCTGCCGGCAACGGGCAACGGCAACGGACTGCCGGCTTACGACGGCCTCCGGCATAACTTTGACGTGCGCTACGGGCAGACAAACCGTCTGACCCTTGGCGCCGACATCGACTACAGCGCCGACGACTTTGAAGCCCTCCTCGAGGGACGCTACTATGCCTATTCGTTCGTTCAGAACACGGCCACCGACAACGCCTGGCACAAGCCCTCCTGGGAGCTGCGCGGCAAGCTGCGCTACCGCTACGAACGCTATACGTTTGAGGCCGGCTGGTATGCCCGCGGCACGGCGCCGGTAGCCCTCAGCGCGCCCGTCGATAAAAGCGCCCCCGGCAACACGGTACCTACGGTTGTCGCCACGCTGCCCGCCTACACTGACTTATCGCTGCAAATCGAATACCGCCTCAACAAGTGGCTGACCGCATTCGTCTATGGCCAGAACCTCCTCAACAGGCATTATGGAAACTATTATCTCTATTACGCTCCCGGCATCAACGGCGGCGTGGGAATGACGGCGGTGTTTTGAGAGTTGAGAGTTGGCTTACGCCAAATTAATTACGAATTACGAATTACGAATTACGGACTTTGAGAACATAGACAATAGAACATGGACAATAGAACATAGACAATAGAACATAGACAATAGAACATGGACAATAGAACATGGACAATAGAACATAGACAATAGAACATAGACGTAGAGACTGTAGGGGCGAACCGATGTGTTCGCCCTTTTTGTTGTTTTTTGTCTATTGTCTATTGTCTCAAAGTCTAAAACTTTCAACTTTCAACTTTCAACTTTCAACTAAAAAAGCCGTTCGAGAGAGGAATGTCTATAGGGCATTGGTTCCCCGCAGCGTGCGAGAGAGCGACTCCCATAGGGAGCCGGTTCCCCGCAGCGTGCGAGAGAGCGACTCCCATAGGGAGCCGGTTCCCCGCAGCTTGCGAGAGAGCGGCTATATATAGAAGCCGGTTCCCCGCAGCTTGCGAGAGAGCGGCTATATATAGAAGCCGGTTCCCCGCAGCTTGCGAGAGAGCGGCTATGTATAGAAGCCGGTTCCCCGCAGCGTGCGAGAGAGCGGCTATGTATAGAAGCCGGTTCCCCGCAGCGTGCGAGAGAGCGGCTATGTATAGAAGCCGGTTCCCCGCAGCGTGCGAGAGAGC
>JAISXF010000038.1 GCA_031270845.1 Prevotellaceae bacterium | reverse complement strand
GTTCCCCGCACCGTGCGGGAGAGCAACAACACAGTGTCATTGGTTCCCCGCACGGTGCGGGAGAGCAACAACACAGTGTCATTGGTTCCCCGCACCGTGCGGGAGAGCAACAACACAGTGTCATTGGTTCCCCGCACCGTGCGAGAGAGCAACAACACAGTGTTGTTGGTTTTCTCGCACCGTTTTTTAGTTGAAAGTTGAAAAGTTGAGAACATAGACGTAAGAACATATACGTAGAGACAGTAGGGGCGAACCGGTGTGTTCGTCCTTTTTTGTCTTACGTCTATTGTCTCAAAGTCTATGTTCTCAACTAAAGGAAAAACGTAATTCGTCATTCGTCATTCGTCATTCATCCGGCGATAGCCGGATGCCGTAATTCACAATTGACATTCCTTTGACACTGTTTTGTGGTTGGAGGGGCGATGATTTGTAGCAGCAGTGTTGCACGGCCGGAAAAATTGTATGACCTTTGCAGCGTTAAACATTTTATTTATTTTAAAAAATTATCGTATGAAAAAAATCATTCTTTTAACACTTGCCTTTGCCGCATTCACGTTTGCGCAGGCACAAACCACCGACACTATTGTGAAGTTCGACGAACTGATTCACAACTTCGGGGACATTCCGCAGGGAATACCGGCCACCTATTCGTTTGAATTTACGAATAACGGTACCACGCCGATAACCATTCTGAGCGTAAATGCTTCGTGTGGCTGCACGACACCGGGCTGGACGAAGGAAGCCGTTGCGCCGGGCGAAAAAGGGTTTGTAAAAGCCACCTACAACGCCGCCTCGCAGGGGAACTTCGACAAGTCGCTCACCGTAAAAACCGACGGCAACCCCGCGACCGTCGTATTGCGCATCCGGGGGAAAGTAGCGGCTCCGGTAGCGCCCGAAAGCAAACCGGCAGCGCCTGAAAGCAAGCCGGCTCCCGAAAGCAATCCGGCAACGCCCGAAAGCAAGTAAGCAGGAACATGAAAAAAGCGGCTCAAGGCCGCTTTTTTTGTTTAGACTTTTAGACAATAGACTTTAGACAATAGACAAAAAAAAGAGCGAACACACCGGTTCGCCCTTTTTGTCTTTACGTCTATTGTCTCAAAGTCTCAAAGTCTATTGTCTTAACTCAAAAAGCAGTATTCGATTTAGCGGCACATCGAATGTTACGGTGGCGCCGCCGGCGTAAGCCTGTCCGGTTTCGTCGCGCCACGCGCCGGAGGGGAAGCGCACCGTGCGGGTATTTTCGGGGGCGACTGCCGGAGCTACCAGATAGCGGTCGCCCAGCATAAACTGATCGACGCATCGGGCGAAGCCCTCGTGCGGAAATGCGTACTCGAGATGACGGACAACAGGCTCGCCCGTCGCGGCGGCGTGTGCGGCGCAGGCGGCGATGTAGCCGCCCATGTCGGCGTGCAGGCGGGCGGCCTGTCGGGCTATCGCCAAATGCTCGGCGTCGAGGATACGCCACGGCGCTACCGAAAACTGCATCATCGGCATCAGGGCGTGCACCTGTGCCGAACGGACAATTAATGCCTGGTCGAAGCTGTCGGAGTCGATGCCGAGGAACGAGGTGAACTGGCCGCCGCCAATCATATCGGGGCAGGTGTAGGCATAGCCGAGCAGCCCGGCGGCGAGCATGTCGGGGATTAGCAGCCGGACAGCCTCCCACGAATAGTCCTTGTCGCCTAAGCGCTGCACGAGGGGCTGCCCGCCCATCTTCCAGCAGGCGCGAAATTCGTTGAAGGGGAATTGCAGGCCGAGAGCCGCCCAGGCTTCCGAATGATCGACCGAGAGGGCGCCGGCGCGGTAGCCTTCGACCTTACGCGGGTCGTAAAACGGATTATCGCCGGCATCGAATTTGAAGCCGTCGATGCCGTATTCGGTTTGCAGCGCTTTGAGTTGTGCGGCGAAATGGCCGGCGGCGTCGGGGTTCGTAAAATCGTAGCAGGCGCTCACGCCATTCCACCAGCGGATCATGGCCGGCGTGTCGGTCCCGCGTTCGCGGAGCAGGTATCCCTTATTTTTCAGAACGCGAAATTCGGGACTGTCGGCGCTCACAAAGGGGCACACCCAGAGCATCACGCGGAATCCCTGCGCGTGCAGCTGCGCCACCATTGCTTTGGGGTCGGGGAATTTGTCGGGCTTAAACTCGAAGTTGCCATAATACTTTTGCCAGTTGTCGTCGATCATCAGGATGCCTGTCGGGAAGCCGTTCGCCGTTACATCATGCGCATAGCGCAGGATAGCGTCCTGGTTCTGGTCGTACATCAGTTCTATCCATGTATTATATTGCGGCATGGTGAAGAAAAGACTGTCGGGCGTTGTTCCCGAAGGGGGAAAATGCGCCGCCGACGCGGCCAGGAAGGCCTCGCGCAGGGTGGTTCCCGCCTGCCGGACGGCCACCGGCTCACCGGCCGAGGCGAAGTGCAGGCTGTTGTCCTTAACCTCGAAGGTGAACGGCGTGTCGCTCCACACGTAGCGCCCGCGGCTTGAGAGGAACAGCGGCACCACCTGATTATTATCGTTGCGCAACGCCAGGTCGAAGGCTTCGACCGGCTGCAGGTAGGGCATCTTCGAGCCTAAGGCGACCACGCCGCCCCACCAGTATTCGTCGGTATCGAAGGCGACGACGGTATGGTGTAACCCGTCGGCACATGCCGTTGCCAAAAGGCAGAGAAGTAGCAGATTTAGAGATTTACGTATTGACATATTGATATATTGATATATTGATTTGCAAATATACGAATTTAATACGAATTACGGATGACAAATTACGAGAACATAGACAATAGAACATAGACAATAGAACATGGACAATAGAACATGGACAATAGACAATAGCGAGAGGCTCGCTGACCTTAACGAGCCTTCCGTTATCCTTAACGAGTCTTCCGCTGACGTTAGTGAGCCGCTCGCTGACGTTAGTGAGCCTTCCGCTAACGTTAGTGAGCCGCTCGCTGACGTTAGAGAGCCACTCGCTGACGTTAGTGAGCCACTCGCTGACGTTAGTGAGCCGCTCGCTGAAAGTTGAAAGTTTTAGACTTTTAGACAATAGACAAAAAAAGGCTGAACCGGTGTGTTCGCCCTTTTTGTCTTTCCGTCTATGCTCTTCCGTCTATGTTCTATGTTCTTCCGTCTTCCGTCTATGTTCTTTCGTAATTATTTCGTATTTTTGTTTCAAATTTTATATTGCATGACATTCTGGCAAATCATACAGGAGTATTGGTACGAGCTGCTGACGGTGGTTAATTTTATCGCGGCGGTCGTGATTATTTTCTTTATGGTGGGTAAAAAATTAGACCCCATCAAAACCATTTCATGGTGCGTGGTGCTTATTGCCGTGCCGTTCGTCGGCCTCATTCTCTATCTTTTCCTGGGACGAAACTACCGGAAAGAAAAAATCTTTAACCGGAAAGAAATACACGACCTGGTGGTTATCGACCAGCTCAGCAAGCGGCAGGTGGCGCTCTTCCGAAAGGTTTATGACGATACGACCGACTCGGTGGCGCGCTACAAACGAATCATCACCCTGCTGCTCAACAACAGCAAAGCCATCTATACCGATAAAAACAAAGTGGCCGTCTATACCACCGGCAAAGATACGTTTGCCGCCATGAAAGCGGCCATCTCACAGGCAACCGACAGCATCCACCTTGAGTCGTACATTATCGAAGACGATACGATAGGCAACGAAATCAAAAACCTGTTGATACGCAAAGCCCGCGAAGGCGTCGAAGTGCGGGTCATTTATGACGACGTGGGCAGTTGGAGCCTGCCGAAAAAATATATTCAGGCATTGAAAGACGCCGGCATCGAAATATACCCCTTTGCCGAAGTGCGAATCCTCTGGATAAGCACAAAGGTCAATTACCGCAACCACCGGAAAATATTGGTGGTCGATGGCCGTATCGGCTTTTTGGGCGGCATCAATATCGCCGACCGCTACCTCACCGGCGGAAAATTCGGTACATGGCGCGATACGCACATGCGCATCGAAGGCGAGGCCGTCCATTCGCTGCAGACGATTTTCCTGCTTGACTGGTATTTTGTATCGAAAAAACAGCTCGGGCAACGCCTGCGCTACTACCCGGAACACCGCGTCAAAGAGATTTGTCCGATGCAAATCGCCTCCTCCGGCCCCGACAGCGACTGGGCGAGTGTGATGCAGGCTTATTTTTCGGCCATCGCGCAGGCCAAAGACCATATATATATTGCGTCTCCTTATTTTACGCCTAATGAAAGCATTCTTTCGGCGGTGAAGGTGGCGTCGCTCAGCGGGGTTGATGTGCGGCTTATTATCCCTGCCCGTTCGGACTCAAAAATGGTGTACTTCAGTACCCTTTCCTATCTGACGGAGCTTCTCGAGGCGGGGGTCAAAATTTATCTTTTCCAGAAGGGTTTTATTCATTCCAAACTGATGACGGTTGATGGCAATTTTGCGGCGGTCGGTTCGGCGAACATGGACATCCGCAGCTTTGAACACAATTTTGAGATTATTTCTTTGATTTATGATGAGCAAATTACTCAGAAATTAGAAACCCAATTTATGGAAGATATTGGGTTCAGTCGTCTCGTGCGGCTGCGCTGGTGGAAAAAACGCAGCTGGGTATCGAAAAGCAAGGAATCGCTGGCGCGCCTCTGCAGCCCGCTATTATAAGTTGAGAGTTGAGACGGAAGAACATAGACGGAAAGACAAAAAAGGCGAACACATCGGTTCACCCTTTTTTTTGTCTATTGTCTATTGTCTAAAAGTCTATGTTCTATTGTCTAAAAGTCTCAAAGTCTATGTTCTCAAAGTCTATTGTCTAAAAGTCTAAAAGTCTATGTTCTCAAAGTCTATGTTCTTTCGTAATTAAATTAGTACCTTTGCGGCTTCTAAATTACAAACAGCATGAACGCATCGAAGATGGTGGACATCGAACAAATCATTGCTTCAAAGAACGCGAAACTCTTGAAGTGGATACCCCGTTTTGTACTCAATTATATCCGACGCACGATCCATGAGGATGAAGTAAACCATGTCCTGCACACGTACGGGCACTTGCGCGGGCTTGCCTTTAACGACGCGATTATCAAAGAACACTGGCATTCGTGGTACCGGGCGCACGGGCTGGAACGTATCCCCGACGGGCGCCGTTATATCTTTGCCTCCAACCACCCGCTGGGCGCCTTCGACGGCCTGATACTGATGAGCGCCATCGGCACACGGTTTCCCGAACTCCGCTTTATTGTGAACGACCTGCTGCTGTATCTCAAACCCTTCGACCCGCTCTTTGTGCCGGTCAATAAGCACGGCCGCCAGCCGGCCGACTATGCCCGGCGTATTGATGAAACCTATGCCTCCGACCGGCAGGTGCTTTATTTTCCTGCCGGCCTCTGCTCGCGGCGCAACCACGGCCAAATCACCGACCTGCCGTGGCAGCCGGCCTTTATCCGCAAGGCCGTACAGTACCGGCGCGATGTGGTACCGGTGTTTTTCGAGGGGCGCAACTCAAACCGCTTTTACCGTATCGAAAGCATCCGCAAACGGCTGGGGATAAAGCTCAATATCGGCATGTTTTTCCTTCCCGACGAATTTTTCCGGCAGAAGCACCGCACCTTTAATTTATACTTCGGCGAGCCTATCCCCTGCGAAACATTCGACCGCAGCCGCACCCCCGCCCAATGGACACAGTATGTCCGGGAGCGGGTATATAAATTAGGGGAGGCCCGTTGATTGTTACTGTGAAGAAGATATTAAATATTAAATATAAAAAATAAGAACCATGGAGTCTGTAATACAGCCGGTGCCGCGCGAAATTCTGAAAGCAGAATTAACCAGCGAAAAATTTGTCCGTTATACGAATAACGGGGGCAATAAACTTTATGTCGTTACCGCCCACGACTCGCCGAATATTATGCAGGAGATAGGCCGCCTGCGCGAAATATCGTTCCGTGCGGCCGGCGGCGGAACAGGCCTGCGGGTCGATATCGACGAGTTCGATACCAGCCACTCGCACCCCTACAAACAATTGATTGTATGGGACCCGAAGGCAAAGGAAATCCTGGGCGGCTACCGCTATATCCACGGCGCACTGGCCGAAATAAAAGACCTGGCCACGTCCGAGCTTTTTTCATTCTCCGACGCCTTTGTTAATAAATACCTGCCGCGTACCATCGAGTTAGGCCGCTCGTTTGTGCAGCCCAACTACCAGAGTACCCGCCTGCGCAGCAAAGGGCTTTACTCGCTCGACAACCTTTGGGACGGTCTGGGCGCGCTGGTGCTGCGCTATCCCGAAGTCAATTATTTCTTCGGCAAGGTAACCATGTACCTCTCCTATAACCATGAAGCGCGCAATATGCTGCTTTATTTCCTGCATAAGCATTTTGAAGACAAGGACAGGCTGGTGCTTCCCTACAAATCCTTAAATGTAACTATCAACGAGCCGCAAATGAAAGCGCTCTTTACCGGCAGCAACTACAAGGAAGACTACCGGATACTCTCGAAAGAAGTCCGCGGGCTGGGCGAAAACATCCCCCCGCTGATTAATTCCTATATGAACCTTTCGCCTTCGATGCGCGTGTTCGGCACCGCCATCAACGAAGGCTTCGGCGGCGTCGAAGAGACCGGGATACTGATTAAAATCAGCGACATCTATGCCGAAAAAATCGAACGCTACACCGCCCCTCTCCGCCGAATGGCACAACGACTGAAAGTGAGGTGGTGGACGCAGCGGTGATTGAATTGAATTGAATACTGATATTAAGATTCATGCTAAGCAGTCCGGTTAAAATGGATTTTCTTGCTGCTGTTACTACGGATTTGTACGCCCGCTACGGGGAAAAGATTTCGGACTTGTATCTGGTGTTCCCGAATAAGCGGGCGCATCTGTTTTTCTCGAACAGCCTGGCACGTATTATTGATAAACCCCTGTGGCAACCGGTCTATAAGAATATTGAGGAACTCATCGGCGAGGCCGCGCCGTGGCAAGTGGCTGATAACTATTCGCTGCTCGTGGAATTATATACGGTTTATTGCACCGAACGCAAAACCGGAGAGCCTTTCGACCATTTTTACTCCTGGGGCGAAGCATTGCTTCAGGACTTTGACCAAATCGACAAATACCTTGTCGATGCTTCGGCGCTGTTTAGAAACCTGCGCGAAAGCAAGGCGCTGGAAGGCGATTTCGCCTTCCTCACGCCGGAGCAAATCGCCTGCATCCGTCAATTTTGGAGTCATTTTTCGGCTACAAACGACTCGGCTTTGCAGCGCCGTTTTGTCGCCTTGTGGGAAACGCTTTACCCGATTTACCAGTCCTTTCGCAAAACGCTAATGGCCGGGAACAGGGCTTATGAAGGAATGATTTACCGCCACGTGGCCGAAACCATTACCGCCGGCCAGGCCAATGAATGGTTCCCGCATCACTATGTATTTATCGGGTTCAATGCCTTAAACGAATGCGAAAAGACGCTTTTCCGCTTCCTGCAAACCCGGCAGAAAGCCGATTTTTATTGGGATTACGACGCCTATTACTTGAACGACAAACAGCAGGAAGCCGGCCTGTTTTTGCGGGAGAATGTGAAAAACTTCCCCTCCCCGCTGTTTGACCCGACGTTGTCGCCGTTTGCCGAAGCAAAGAAAATAACGATTATAGCGGCTCCCTCCAACATCGCGCAAGCCAAAGCCGTCCCGCAACTGCTCGACGAGCTGGCAGCCGCCCCCGACGAACGGACAGCCGTCGTGCTGGCCGACAAGCAGCTGCTTATACCGGTACTGCACGCGCTCCCGGCCGTCGGCCGGCAAATGAACATTTCGATGGGCTATCCGCTGCGGCAAACGGCCATCTATTCGCTTATCGACCTTTTGCTGTCGCTCTTCGGCAGCCGGCCGGCCAAAACATCAACAGCAGGCTACTACTACAAGGATATACTGGCTTTACTGGCGCATTCATATATTAAACAATTAGAAAACAGCGTTATTAATGAAATAAGTAACAAATTAGTTTATTACAATAACATTTATGTTTCAAATTCATTTTTTTCGGATTATCAATTATTTTACGACTTATTGAAACCGGTCGCCAATTACCGCGAAATAGCCGACCGGCTCCTGTTTTTGATGGATCATTTAAGCGGGAATGCCGCCTTAACCAACAACGACCCCTTCCTTCGCGGATACATACAGCATATCGTGCGGATACTAAACAAGCTGACCGACGCCTTGCAAAAAAGTGCGTTAGAGGTCTCCGTAAACTTATACATCAAGTTACTGCGCACGATATTACAGCAGGAAAGCATCCCGTTTACCGGCGAGCCGCTGGCCGGCATTCAGGTTTTGGGGCTGTTTGAAACCCTTGCGATTGATTTTGATAACGTCGTAATTCTGTCGGCCAACGAAGGCGTTTTGCCGCATACGACACACGCGGTATCGTTCATTCCCCGTAATTTGCGCTACGGCTTCGGCCTGCCCGTACCCGAACAGCAGGAAGCCATACTGGCCTATTACTTCTACCGCCTGCTGCAGCGCGCCAAGCAGGTTACAGCGGTTTACAGCACAAAAAACGACGGCATCCGCACCGGCGAAGCCAGCCGTTACCTCTGGCAGCTGAAATTGGAAAGCGGCCATCCGATAACCGAAAAAACGCTTGCCTTCGACATCGAAATTCCCGACACCGAACCGATTATTGTTGAAAAAACAGACACAATGCTGCACGCCCTGTCCGCTTATTACGACGCCGGCCGGAGCGACGCCCCGAAAGAGCGCACGGGGGCGCTGTCGCCCACGGCTATCAATACCTATTTAGCCTGTCCGCTACAGTTTTACTTCCGCTATGTGGCGCATATCAAAGAGCCGGACGAGGTGTCGGAACAAGTGGATGCGCGGCTCTTCGGCACGCTGCTGCACAAATCGATGGAGCTGATATACGAACCGTTGTTGGGATGCGAAATCACCGAAGCGCTCTTAAACCGCTGGTATAACGATTTGAATTTTATACAAAAAAACGTGCAGCAGGCCATTGCCGTTGAATTTTATAAAAGCGATGCGCTGCCGCCCGATTTTTGGGAAAACGGCGATTTGATGATAGCCTATGATATTATTTGCCAATATGTCGGGCAGCTGTTAGCGATGGACAAAAAGCAGGCGCCGTTTGTACCCGAAAGGCTTGAGTGGGAAGCGTATCAAGCGTTCGCGTTCACGGTTAACGGAAGGCCTTACAATATTCGCGTCGGCGGCGTAATCGACCGGCTGCAGAGTCGGGGTGAGAAGAGCTATATTGTAGATTATAAAACCGGTAAGCCCGACAATGAATTTGAAAGCCTCGCCGACCTTTTTGGCGATAACCGTACCAAACGGCACGACGGAATCCTCCAAATATTATTATACTCGCTTATTCTTCAAAACGATAAAAAGCAGAAAGTAACTCCCCTACTCTACTTTCTCCGCGAAAGCCACAGCGAGACAGTCGATGCGGCGATTTATGATAAAAGCACGAAGGACAAAGTGTACGACATTGCAGCGTATGCCGAAGAGCTGCAGACATTGCTGCTGAATAAATTAAGCGAACTGTTCGACGCCACGAACCCCTTCGTGCAGACGAAAGACGCCGATACCTGTACTTATTGCCCCTACGCCCCGGTGTGCGGCAAAAATAGTTTTTAACGGTATGATAAATGACTGTTGCCATTATAACCGGTTATAAGTTAAATTATTTTGAAGTTATTAACAAATTATTAAATACAGTTATCCACTTTTTGTTAAAAACTTTTTTTTGTATAGTATTTTTTTATACCGTAAAAAGATTTACCTTTGCGCGCAGAGATGAAGATAAATTAGGAATCCGATACCTAACCAAAAAACGGGGCGTAACCGAAAAGCCATACGAGTAGGGCTAAACTAAAATAATTTTTATTATGATCAACAATTATGTATCTGTTCTGAAGAAGTACGTCGATTTTTCCGGCCGCGCACGCCGGAAGGAGTTCTGGCTGTTTTACCTGGCCAACATTTTAATTTCATTAGGGGTGCTTATCTTAGTGGCTATTTTCTTTGCCGTTGGAGCTGCATCACTATCTGTCTTCCTGTATGTGCTGCTCATCCTGTACGCATTAGCTATCCTGCTGCCGGACTTAGCGCTTACGGTGAGAAGACTGCATGACACAGGGAAAGACTGGCCATGGATTTTTATCACCTTAATTCCTTTAGTTGGCAGTATTTGGTTTCTTGTGCTGATGCTTACCGCAGGCGACACTGGCGATAACGAGTTCGGCCCCGACCCGAAGAAGTAACCTGAAACGTTTGAACAAGGAAATCCGGTGTAGCTTACATCGGGTTTTTTTGTGCGTGAGCGGCGGGGTTTACGCAAAATTTTTGCAAAAAAATTTGGAGGATTAAAATTTATCACGTACTTTTGCAAAACATTTTTCTAAAAAATATAATTATATGAAAAAAGTACTATTATCAATGTTATTGTTTGCGCCGGCAATTTTAGCCGCTCAGCCTGTCCTTACCTATCAGACACACGGGTTGAGAGCCGGCGAAAGTCATGGGATGCAGAAAGTTGAATACCTCTCGCCGGGCTTTGCCGGAGCAGCGCAGGTGTGGGATTTCCGCAATGTGTCGCCGATAGACCCGCAGCGAATCGAAACGATTGACAACGGGGAATCCGGTAAGCTGAAAGTAACATCGGCTGACGGCAGCAAGTTTACCTATACTTGCAATGAACAGGCTAATGTGTATGAAGGCTACGTAAGTACAGGTCGGACGATTGAGTTCGAGCAGCCGATTACCAAAATCAAATATCCGTTTGGATATGGAAGCAATCTGGCTGGCGATTTTAACGGGCATTGCTATTACGGCACCAATCTGTCTCATGCAGGGACTCTTGCGGGCAGTTTTTCGTCGGAAGCCGATGCTTACGGAGTACTGTTGCTACCTTATGATGTAACGCTTCATAATGTGCTTCGCGTGAAAACGCGGGAGAGCTATGTGGAGTCGCTATGCAGCCACGTGCATATCGAAACGGTTAAATATCTGTGGTATGCACCGGAATACCGGTATCCGGTACTTGTAACGTGGGAAATTTCCTATACCTATGCAAACGGGGAAACGAAAACAGTGAACGAATCGTTCTTCACTGCCGAAAAGCTTGCAAGCAACCCCAATACGCCGGTTGCCGATACGCCCGACTCTGCTCAGGAAGAGCCGGTAGATATTAAATACACGATTTACCCGAATCCCTATAATTCGTATTTTCATTTGACCTATACACTTGAAAAGGAAACGACAGTGAGCGTTGCCCTGTACACGGCGTCGGGTCAGTTTATTACGTATCTGGTTAAGAACCAAAAGCAGAACGGCGTGCAGCATGTTACCTATAATCCCGTGTCGGCCGATTTTGCGGGGATGTACGTGGTACGCTTAGTATTTGATGACAAGATTTACACGAAGACTTTAATTAAGGATTGATCTGTTTTTGTGTCTTTACGGTTATTAATTAAATCAGTCAGAAGTGCCGGTTATGCCGGCATTTCTTATAAAGAGTTATGGATTTTTCGGCATGGCAATATGTGATAGTGTTACTTAGCGGTATTCTGTGCGGCATTATCAACACGCTGGCCGGCGGCGGCTCTCTGATTACGCTGCCGGTACTGATGATGGTAATGCCCGATAATGAAGCCAATGTAACGAACCGATTAGGTTTTCTTTTTCAAAGCATTGTGGCATCGTGGCAGTTTAAGAAGAAGAAGGCCTTCGAGTGGTCGTGGGGCTTGCGGCCTGCAGTTCCGTTAGTTATTGGGACTGTTGCCGGTGCGCTGATAGCGGTGCATGTCGAGGTCGGGATTATCCGGCAGGCCACCGGCGTGCTGCTGGTGCTGATGCTCCCGGTGGTTTTCCTGCAGCCCGAGAAATGGCTGAAAAACAAAGTAACCACCATGCCGCAGATGAAATGGTGGCTCTATGTCGTGTATCTGCTACTGGGCGTTTATGCCGGCTTCCTGCAGGCCGGCATCGGGTATTTTCTGCTGATGCTGCTGGTTCTCGGAACCGGTTATGACTTGCTTACAGCCAATGCTATTAAAGTCTTTGTGGTGCTGTTCACGACGGTAGCGGCGCTGGTTCTTTTTGTGCTGTTTGCCGACAGGGTAAAAATCCATTATGACATAGGTCTTATTCAGGCGGCCGGACAGGCCTTTGGCGCCTACCTCGGCGTGAAGTTTGCCATGAGCTGGAAGCCGCAGGTTATCCGCTGGCTGCTGATGGCGCTGCTTGTCGCATTCGCCATAAAACTCCTGTTCATCTAATTAACCATTAACCATTAACTATTATGAATCGTCGATTACTGTTATCGCTTTTGAGTGCTGTGATGCTTTCACTGCCTTGGTACACGCCATTTTCGGGCATCCTGCTATGGGTTGCCTTTGTACCGCTGCTGGTGCTGGAGCATGATTTTGCCATGCGGAAAGCGCGGGGCTGCTGGAAATATTATGCTTTGACGTTTGTCGTCTGGAACGCCATTACGACGTATTGGATTTCACAGGCAACACTGGGCGGCGCCATCGGCGCCGTCGTCGGCAATGCGGGACAGATGTTCCTGCTCTTTGCCCTGTTCCGGTGGGTGAAGCGGAAGACAACCAATACGATTGGCTATGCTTTCCTCGTGGCGCTGTGGCTGGCGTGGGAATATTTTTATTTCGATACCGAAATTTCGTGGCCGTGGTTAGTGCTGGGCAACGGTCTGGCGAAAGATATCCGGATAGTGCAGTGGTACGAATATACGGGCGTGCTTGGCGGGTCGCTGTGGGTGTGGTTGGTGAATTTGACGCTGTTCCACATTATTACTTCCCGCCGCACAATCTTTAAAAAACAGTTTATACTGACCCTGTCGCTCACTGGGGTGCTGATTATGGCGCCCGTCGCCGCGTCGCTCATCCGGTTTTATACCTACAAAGAGGCGGTTAATCCCTGCCGCGTGGCTATTTTGCAACCCAATATCGACCCCTACCATGAGAAATTCGGCAGCATGAGCGACGTGGAACAGTTTGAAATCCTCCTCTCGCAGGCCGAATCTGCCACCGATTCGCTGACCGACTACGTGGTTGCGCCGGAAACCGCTATCGACCGGATTTATGAAAATATGATCGGGCAAAACAGGGCGGTGCAGGCTATCCGGCGCTTTGTGGAACACTACCCGCAGGTGAATTTTATTACCGGCATGACCAGCATTTATTTTTACTCGCCCGGCGAAAAACGCAGCATTACCGCCCGCGAGACCAACGACGGCGCCTACGATGTGTTTAATGCCTCGATGCAGATTAACCGCACGGACAGCATCGCCGTGTATCATAAATCGAAATTGGTGATACTGGTAGAAAAAACGCCTTACCCGCAGTTTTTTTCGTTCCTCAAATCGCTTTCGCTCGACCTGGGCGGCTATGTCGGCAATTACGGCACGCAGGATGAGCGTGAGGTGTTCCCGTCGGCCGACGGGCGCTTCCGTATCGGCACGGCCATTTGCTATGAGTCGGTGTATGGCCGCTATTATACGGAGTATATCCGCAAGGGGGCCAATGTGATGAGCATCATCACCAACGACGGCTGGTGGGACGATACGCCCGGCTACCGGCAACACCTGACCTACGCTTCGCTGCGTGCCATCGAAACCCGCCGAAGCATTGCCCGCAGCGCCAACACGGGGATTTCGGCTGTCATCAACCAGCGCGGCGAGGTCTGCGCCGCTACCGGCTGGTGGGAACGAACCACCCTGAACGGTACGCTGAATGCGAACGAATACATAACCTTCTACGTCCGCCACGGCGACTATATCGGGCGTCTGGCGTGCTTCGTCGTGCTCTTGATTGGGGGGTATGTGGGGGTGCGGATGTTGCTGAAGCGTTTGTAAAAGGGAAGTTGTTCGTTGTTCATTGTTCATTATTCGTTGTTTATTGCAGGAAATTATGCGTACATTTGCATCGTATTTATATATTCAAAATAAAAGGATTCTGTTATGAGAAAAATAATTGTAGCTGTCGGTTTGGCAGCGGCCGTTACGGCCTGTAATTCAAACCAAAATTCGTATGTCATTGAAGGCGCTATTAGCGGCATCGACAGCGGAAAAGTCATTCTTACCAATTTTTCGGAAGACGCGCCCGTGGCCGATACCGCAGTGCTGAAAAACGGGGCATTTGTATTTGCCGGCACCGTTACGGCGCCGGAGTTTTTTACCCTTTATGTGGAAGATCGTCCCGGGTCGGTAACGTTTTTTTTAGTGAATGGTAAAATCACGGTTGCCGGCGATATTTCGGCCTTGCATGAGGCTTCGGTAACCGGCCCTGATGCCCTTGCCGGGGCAAAAACGCTGCTCGCGCAGCGGGATTCTATCCTGATGGCGGCTCGCGGGGCTTTTTCGCCGGCGATGTTTGAGGAGTTGGAAGACGACTCGACGCCGGCAGCCCGGAAAGCCGAAATTCAGGCGCTCTACGAGCAGGGCATGGCGCAGATAGAGGCCGCGAATGCTGTGGTGCAGCAATTGTATGCCGATTATGTGCAGGCCAACCCAACGTCGCCATTGAGCGCCTACCTTGTTGCTGCTATCATCGACCGATATACGCCCGAAGAGCTGTCGGTCATCTGGGAGACGATGCGCAAAGAGCCGGCGTTGCAGGGCAACCGGTTTCTGGCAATGATTAAAGAACATGCCGTAACGCCGGATGTCAAAGTGGCTGTGGGGCAGGTAGCGCCCGATTTCACGCAAAACGATCCGGAAGGCCGCCCGCTCCGGTTATCCGGCATCTATACACAAAATAAACTGACGATGATTGATTTTTGGGCATCGTGGTGTGGCCCGTGCCGGGCGTTCAATCCGGTGCTGGTGGAGCTTTACAGTAACTATCACCCCAAAGGGCTGGAGATTGTAGGCATCTCGTTCGACAGAGAAAAGGACAGCTGGCTGAAAGCAATTGCCGACGACGGGCTCCTCTGGCCGCAGGTATCCAGTTTGCAGGGGCGGCTCAATCCGCTCGGAAAGCTTTACGGCATTGAGTTTATCCCTCACAATGTATTTGTCAATGCCGACGGCGTAGTGCTGGCCATACAGGTAGAAGAGGAAAACCTCGATACGTTTCTGAAAGAACAGCTGGGAAATTAACAATTACGAATTACGAATTACGAGGGGAGTTGAAAGTTGAAAGTTGAGAACATAGACTTTTAGACAATAGACGTAAGACAGTAGGGGCGAACCGGTGTGTTCGCCCCTACGTTTTTTTATCTAACGGATGTTTACTCGCTTGTCGCAACTCTTAACTCTTAACTCTTAACTTTTGTTCACGACCATGAACAAGCTTAGTTCACGACCATGAACAAGCTTAGTTCACGACCATGAACAAGCTTAGTTCACGACCATGAACAAGCTTAGTTCATGGTCATGAACAAGCTTAGTTCATGGTCGTGAACAAAACCGCTGTCCGAGACTTAAAAGAGAACGAGACCTTTCGGTCTCGTTCTCTTTTAGTTACTGCCGTAATTCGTAATTCGTAATTCGTAATTCGTAATTGCTAATATCCGAATATCTCTTCCAGTGTAAGTTTCCGTACGGGGCCGAACTGCCTGGCGGCTTCCATCAGGCGCGAGTCCTTTTCGTCGCCCAGGATGCAGTAAGTGTAGGGACGGCCTTTGACGTATTGCAACTGAAATTGCCTGATGTCGTCGATTGTCATCGCAGGGAAGGCGTCGTAGCTGTCTTTGCGGGCGTCGCAGGTGTAACCCAGCTTGAGGTTGCCGATGTACGTCCACAGCACATCGGAGCGGATGATGCGTTCGGTGCGGAGCGCTGTAATGAGGCTCTCTTTGGCTAATGTAAACGATTTTTCCGACTCCGGCATATTGTTTATAATTTCATGGAATGCCGTAACGGCGTCGGTGGTTTTATCGTTTTGCGTAGCGATAAATGCGTAGTAAGTATAGAACAGGTCGGGTTTCGAGACGCCCTGGTAATAAGCGCTGGCCGAGTAGGCAAGTCCCTTCGCTTCGCGCATTTCCTGAAATACAATAGCATTCATACTGCCGCTGAAATATTCGTTATACATCGCACGTATGGGTTCGAGCGCGGGGTCGAACAGCACGCCTTTCGATAACATGCTCAGCCGGATTTGCGGGGAGTTGTAGGGTACAAAGAGCACCTTGTTATCCGGTGTTTCGGCTTGCGTGAAGACAGCCGGCGGCGGCACTTCCTGCAGTGTCGCGGCGACGGCGTGGGCGACCGACAGGGTTTCGACTAATTTGTCGGCCGGCTGCGGCCCATAGTACAGTATGCGGTGTTCGTACTGTTTCAGGTCTTTTATCCGTTGCGTCAGCTGTTCGGGTTTGAGGTCGGACAGTTCTCTGGTCGTAAGCACATTCCTGACCGACGAGTTCGGCCCCCACATCCCGTAATTGACCAATGCGGAGAAAAGGCGCGACTGGTTGAGTTTGGCATCGGCGCGCGACTTGTTGATATCAAGCACCAAGTTGTCGAATGCCGCCTTATTGACTTGCGGGTCGGCGAGCAGCGATTCGAGCAGCGAGAGGGCTTTGTCGAAATTCTCATGAAGCCCGTTAAGCGTCACATAGACGCGGTCGCTGGACGAATGGAGGTTGAACGAACAGGCGATTTTATAAAATTCGCTCTTAATTTCTTCCGGCGTATATTGCGACGTGCCCAGATAGTTCAGGTACGAGAACGCCGTACCGAGCGCTTTGTCGTTATCATTACCCATGTCGAAAAGATAGGTCAGCTCAAACAAATCGTTTTCGGTATTTTGTTTGTACAGCACCGGCACATTGGTAGTGGTCGATAGTTTCGTAATATCCCTGTCGAAATCGAGGAACACCGGCTCAATCGGCGTAACAGGCACGGCTTTGATAGCCTTCAGGTATTCGCTTTCGTCGTCACGGTTAGGGTCGATGGGCGTGATTTGCGGCTTGTCGATTTTCCGGATATTCTTATCCTCTCCCGTGCGTTTATAAACGACCACATAGTTGTTCTGCGCGAAATATTTACTGGCAAAATCAACGATGTCCTGCTTCGTCAGTTTCGACTGCCGGTCGAGACATCCTACAACATCTTTCCATGGGATTTGATTGACGAAGGCATCCATAAACAGCCTCACGCGCGACTGGTTGCTTTCCAATTGCCGGATTTCATAGAGCTTGAAATTATTGATGGTGGCTTCTATCAGCCAGTCTTCAAACTCCCCGTTACGCAGCAGCGCCAGCTGGCCGAGCAGCAAATCCTTTACTTCGTCGAGCGTCTGCCCGGCTTTCGGGCGGCCGGAGAGGATAAAGGCGCCGCCGTCGGTCATATCATAAATCCCGTTACCGGCGCCGAGGACAAGCTGTTTCTGGTTCAGGTTAAGGTCTATCAGCCCCGCCTTACCGTTGTTCATCAGGTAATCGACCACCTGCGCCGTTTCCATGTCGGCGGTATTGGCGCCGGGCAGACGGAAGCCTATCATAATACTTTCGGCATCGTTACCCCACACTTCCTTAACGACCGGCGCGGTAATCGGCTCTGCCGCTTCGACGGACAGCGGCGGCACCGCCCCCGACGGCAGCGAACCAAGATAGCGGTCGATAATCGCAATCGTCTTATCGGGGTCGAAGTCACCCGCCATGATTACGGCCATATTATTGGCCACATAGTACGTTTTATAATATTCCTTAATATTCCGTATCGACGGGTTTTTCAAATGTTCCTGCGTGCCGAGCACCGTTTGCTGCCCGTACGGGTGATACGGAAAGAGGCCGGCAAGCATCGCCTCATACAGTTTGCGGCTGTCGTTAGTGAGCGACATGTTTTTCTCTTCATACACCGTTTCAAGCTCCGTATGGAATAGCCGGATGACAGGATTGGCAAAGCGTTCGCCCTGGATTTGCGCCCACAGTTCTACCTGGTTCGCCGGAATATCTTCGACATACGACGTGGCATCGAACGACGTAAACGCATTCGTCCCCTGCGACCCGACGACGTTCATCAGCTTGTCATACTCATTGGGGATAGCGATTTTCGACGCTTCCTGCGAGAGGCTGTCGATTTGGGCATAAATCGCTTTGCGTTCCGCCTCGTCGGTCGTTGCACGGCATACTTCGTAGAGGTTTTCTATCTGCTCGAGCAATACCTGTTCGGCCGCATAATCTTTGGTACCGAACTGCGACGTTCCTTTAAACATCAGGTGTTCGAGGTAGTGGGCTAAGCCCGTTGTTTCCTTCGGGTCGTTCTTACCGCCGACGCGCGCCGTGATGTAAGTCTGGATTCGCGGTTCGGCTTTATTCACGGTCAGATATACCTTCAGTCCGTTGTCAAGCGTATAAATCCGCGCATTCATCGGGTCATCGGGTACGGTTTCGTACTTGTAGCTTTTACTGCAAGACGACAGGGTCAGCGCTGCTATGAGCGCTATAGACAGGAGATGTACAATTCTCTTCATGGTAAATGTGTTTTTTATATAAATAATGGAGTTAGTTCAATATTCAATCGTCAATGGCATTCGCTGCAATCGGGCGCATTGCAGCTACCGCCGCACGATTGTGCCCGTTCGCCATAGAGGCCGTAAAGCAACTCGTCGGGCGTGGCGTCGCGGACGGTCAGTACCGTCCCTTTGAAATGCAAGGCTTCGCCGGCCAGGGGATGGTTGAAATTCATAATAACGGTCGTATCGCGCACTTCGTCAATCGAACCGTTGAGGCGGTTGCCGTCGGAGTCAGACATGGGCAGCACGTTGCCGGCCACCAGCAAATCCGGTTCAATGACGCCATCGACTTCAAACAAGTTTTTCGGCAGTTCGACAATGGCTTCGGGGAGCACTTCGCCGTAGGCATCCGAGGCATTCAATACAAATTCAAAGGCGTCGCCTGTTTTCTTATCTAAAAGGTTGTCTTCAAACTTCGGCAACAGATAGCCGGTTCCGGTAATAAAGTTCATGGGTTTTTCAGCCGTTACGGTTTCCACCACGTCATTGTCCACAGAGAGTACATAACTCAACGAGACGACTTTGTTTTTTTCAATTTTCATGTTACTGATTGCTGTTTTATTTAAAATTTCTACAAAGAACGGGTTTTTTATTGGATTGCGCAAAAAAAATTGTTTTTTATTTGTGAGATTAAATAGAAATACCTACCTTTGCAAAACCAAATCGCGGAGTAGAGCAGTTGGTAGCTCGTCGGGCTCATAACCCGGAGGTCACAGGTTCGAGTCCTGTCTCCGCTACTAAATAAAAAGAACCCCTGTAAAGTGGTTCTTTTTTTATTGAGCGCCCCAACCCCGTCGGGGGAAGATATACGGCTCCTCGAGCCCCTTTCCTCCGCCGAGGGCTACCGGCAACGGGCGGATGGCTGTGCCGGAGGGCGGCTGCCTCCGCCTTTCGCAGCATGCGTTTGCGTATAATTTGTTTAAAATGCGTTTTAATGCGTACCGTCCCAATTTGTATCAGGCCAAATCGCGGAAGCCTCCGCAAAAAACCGAATTTTCCCCTCAAAAACCCGAATTTTCCGCCCGGCAAACCGGATTTGCCGCCCGGCAAACCGGATTTTCCGCCCGGCAAATTGGATTTGCCGCCCGGCAAACCGGATTTGCCGCCCGGCAAATTGGATTTGCCGCTCGGCAAATTGAGTTTGCCGCTCGGCAAATTGAGTTTGCCGGGCGGCAAATTGAGTTTGCCGCTCGGCAAATTGAGTTTGCCGCTCGGCAAATTCGGTTTGCCGAGCAGAAAAATGGCTGGTTTTTGTGTCTGATAACCCTTATTCCCAGCGGAAGCGATATACAATATAGCCATATTGCGAGGGAATAGTCGTCGGTGTGAATTTGGTGCCGAGGGCGGCAGTCCGGGCGGCTTCCCAGAGGTTGCGGTTGGTGGTGTTGGTTTTGTGACTGCTGTTCGATACGCCGGCATTGGCGCGGGTTACGCTGCCCTGCCCGTTGACCCATACTTCGACAACGACCACCACCCCTTCGCGGCTGGGGATATTTTCGGAATGTTCGGGTCGGGGCGCTGTGCCGACAATTCTCCGGTCTTGCAGGTAGTAGGCAAAGTCGTTGCCTGTGCCGGAAGCAATAGCCCCATGGTCGCTGTTCCCATTGCGGCTGCCCTGGTTGAGCGTGCCGGTGCCGGTTCTGGAAGGTTCGGGGTATTCTCCGCCGGCAGTAAAGAGGGCGCGCGGGTCGATGGTTTCCTTTGGCGGGTCGGGAAGGGGGCGTTCTACGTCGCCGGCATCGGTGGCATAGCCGGGGTCGGTCGCTTGGGCAATGTCGTTGGGCGTCTTATCAGGCACAACGGGATTGGCCGCGACGCCTTTCCGCACCGTTTCGGCCGGCACGGGGTTACGGCGTTCGACAGGCTCTCGCGCCACCGCTACCGGCAGCACAGGCTCCGGACGCAGCAGCTCGTCATGGGGGTCATAGAGGACGGTGAGCTCAGGCGACGGCGCCGTTGTCCGCAGCGTAACGGCAAACAGCCACGCCACAAGCATCCCATGAAAGAGAACCGTCAGGATGATACCGGCGGTACGTCGTTTATGATTAAAGCGGATGTCCTCGTTCATCAAATCGAAATATTATTCCGGCGATGTCGCCAGCAGTACCTTATATTTATTCCGCTTGGCAATATTCATCACATCGACAACAACGGCGACCGGCGCCGTCTTATCAACATAAATCGATACCACCGGCTCATCCGAGTCGGCCAAATGCTCTTGCAGTTTTCTTTCGATGTCGGAAAACGCAACGGAATGTTTAGTACTGTTTACATAATATAAAAAGGTATTCGACGGGAGGAGGTGCTTGATAGATACCACCGCTTCCGGCTTCGTCGAAACCTGGTTGGTGCTTTTGGGCAGGAGCAGCTTCAGGGCGTTCGAGTTAATCATGGTCGATGAAATCATGAAAAAGATAAGCAGCAGAAACACCAGGTCGGTCATCGACGAGAGAGGAAACGAAGGATCGACATTTACTTTAGTTCGGATGGCCATGACGGTTTATTTTACAGGTTCGTTCAAAATATCGGTGAACAGGATGGCATCTTTTTCCAATTTGTTAACAAAGTTTTTGATGCGGGTCGTCAAATAATTGTACCCGAAGTACGCAATGATCCCGACAATCAAACCGGCAACAGTCGTTACCAGCGCGACATAAATCCCGCCGGAGAGCACCGACATGCTGATATTATCGCCCGCCTGCGCCATATTGTAAAAGGCTTCGACCATGCCAACGACCGTTCCCAGAAACCCTATCATCGGGGCGCCGCCGGCGACGGTGGCCAGTATCGGCAGCCCGCGTTCGAGACGCGCAATTTCAAGATTGCCGATGTTTTCTATCGCTTCGCGGATGTCGGCGAGCGGGCGCCCAAGGTGCGAAATGCCTTTTTCAATCATCCGTGCCGTAGGCGTGTTCTCGCGTTCACAGAGAGCGATGGCGGCCTCAATACGGCTCTCGCGGATATACTCCTTAATGGCATTCATAAAACGCTGGGTACTGCTGCGCGTCGATTGCTGGATAAGCCACCAGCGTTCAATAAAAATATAAACCGCCAGGATGGAGAGAATAAAGAGCGGTATCATCAACCAGCCGCCTTTCATGGTCAAGTCCCAGAGCGAGAGTGAGGCAGGTTGGGTGGCTTCCGCCGGCAGTTCGGCTGCGGCGTTCTGTGCAAATCCGCCAATCACGGGAAGGATCAGCAGGGTCATTAATAACAGGGGGTGTTTTACTGATTTCATAACAGGTATATTATTTATTTAATTTAAAATACAAAGTATAAGATATGCAAAAGCGATGAACGTTTAATCGAACAGGGTTGCCCATGCGTATTTTTTCCGCTGCTGCCAGTCGCCTTTATGATAGGCGTAGCTGACAATCAAAGGCACCACCGTAGTGGCCTCGGCATAAACCATCTGTTCATGCACGGTATCAACCTTTCCCCACGACGACGCTTCTTTGAGCGTCGAACTCGAACAGGCGCCGTCGCGCGGGTCGGCAACCGTAATCTGTACCGCGTACCGGTGCATCGGCACGTCATAGCCAAGGCATTCGGCGCAGACGACCGTGTCCTGCGCAAAGTTTTTGGGCACCCCGCCGCCAACCATAAACAGTCCGCTGGTTTGGGCGGCGAGCTTAATTTGCGTCAGCTCGCGAAAGTCAGCCACCGAATCAATGGTCAGGTATGCTTTTTTCTCTTTGATGCGTTCCCACTGGTGCATCACCAACCCGAAACCGGCGCTGCAGTCGGAAAACGCAGGAACAAATATCGGCACCTCGTGCTCATAGCAGGTCTGTATCAGCGAATTTTTCTTGACGGCGTGCTGCGTGAGCCAGCGGCCTGTTTCGCGAAGGAACTCGCGGGACGAGTACGGACGGGAATCGAGCGTGTCGGCAATAGCTTTGATGGCGCGGTCGCAATGCTGCAACTCTTCCTCGTCGATAAAGGTATCGTAAATCCGGTCGATATAGCATTGCCGGAGCTGCCTGTCGTCGATATACGGCGTGCCTTTATAATGTTTGTAGCCCAGCGCTTCAAAGAAGTCCATATCAATAATGGAGGCGCCGGTAGCGACCACGCAGTCAATCATCTTAAAGCGCACCATATCGGAAAAAACCTGCAGACATCCGCCGGCGCCGGTGCTGCCGGCAAGGACGAGCCAGTTGGTAGAGCCGCTGTCGTTAATCATTAACTGCAGGATGTCGGCGGCGGACGCCGTATCGCGCGACGAGAACGACATGCCGCGCATGGCGTCAATAATCGACGTTGCATCTATTTTTGTAATATCGACGTGCCGGATTACGTCGTTCAGGAGTTCTTTCTTTTCTAATGCCATAATGCGTATGCTGGATATTGTATTTATTTTTGAAGGCACAAAGATACACAATAATTACGAATTACGAATTACGAATTACGAAATCACATCAGTACCTTTCAGAAAAACACACGCGAAAATGAGCTTACCACAGGAGAAAATGAGAAATTCTCGCACGAGAAAAAAAAATTCTCGCACGAGATTTTCTATTTCGCGCGTGTTTTTCCAAAAGGTACTGATGTGATTTCGTCATTCGTAATTCGTAATTCGTAATTAAATCTCTATCTTTGCGCCATGTTTACTATTTTCAAAAAAGAACTGCATACTTTCTTTTCCTCGATTACCGGCTATCTGGTAATAGGGGTCTTTTTGTTAGTGAATGCCTGGTTTCTGTGGATTGGCCGCAGCGCGATGAACATCCTCGACGGCGGCTTCGCGTCGCTCTCGGGCTTGTTTGAGCTGGCGCCGTGGCTGTTTCTGTTTCTGCTTCCGGCCATTGCGATGCGCACGCTGGCCGACGAGAAAAAATCGGGTACTATCGAGCTGCTGCTGGCACAACCGCTGACCGAACGCCGGCTGATACTGGGGAAATACTTCGCCACGGTAGCCGTCGCATGGCTTTCGCTGCTGCCGACGCTGGTCTATTTCGGCAGCCTTTACCTGCTCGGGCAGCCGGCGGGGAATATCGACACCGGAGGCACCTGGGGTTCGTATGCC
The DNA here is from genome assembly GCA_031270845.1 of Prevotellaceae bacterium. Taxonomy (GTDB): domain Bacteria; phylum Bacteroidota; class Bacteroidia; order Bacteroidales; family UBA932; genus JAIRKX01. The sequence continues at coordinate 2,200 of JAISXF010000038.1, read as the reverse complement.
GGTCTGCTGCTGCTCGCGGCGGGTTATGCGGCCATCGGCCTGCTGGCCTCGTCGTTGACCGATAATCAAATTATCGCATTTCTGTTGGCGGCGGCCGGATGTTTCTTCTTTTATCTTGGCTTCGACGGGCTCTCGGCGCTGCTGCCGGCAGCCGACCGCTTCCTTATGGCGCTGGGCATTAACGAGCGCTACCGCTCGATGAGCCGCGGCGTGATCGACCTGCGCGACGTGCTGTATTTCGTGAGCCTCATCGCGCTCTTTCTCGAAGCCGCGCGGCTACAGTTAAAAAGCGGCGGGCGAAGATGCTCCTCTCGCCGCGGCGCGCTTCCCGCAGTGCGGCTTACGGCGCTCGCGGCCGGGCTGCTGTTGATTAATTTCGCTGTCGCGAATGCCGTTTTCCGCATTGACCTCACTGCCGACCGTCGCTATACGCTCTCCGAGGCTTCGCAGCGGGTCATGCAGCGCATCGCCAAGCCCCTGCTTATAGCGGTTTATCTGGATGGCGACATGCCGGTCGAGATGAAACGACTCCGTGCTACGATTAAGGAAACCATTGACGAATTGCGGGTATATGCGCCCGGAAAAGTGCATTATAAATTTATCAATATCGCCGCCGACGTGCCGCCGGAAGCGTTGGACAACGCCTTCCGCGCGCTCTACGAACGGGGCCTTGCGCCGGTCGTTATCGAAGAACGGGCAGCCGACGGCAGCCGGTCGGAGCGGACGCTGTTTCCCGGCGCCATCATTGCATATCCCAACCCCGACAACGCCGAGGCCGAATGGCTCGAAATGCCGGTGAATTTCCTGCAAAGCAATGCCGATGCCGACAGCGACCAAAGCCTGCTCGTCGCCGAGCAGAACGTCGAAACGGCATTAGTGGCGGCCATTGCGCACAGCGCCCGGACGCATACGCCGCGCATTGCCTTTGTCGAAGGGCACGGCGAGTTGGATGAATACGAAACCGGAGACATCTGTAAAGAATTGGCCACCTTTGCCCGACTCGACCGCGTGCTGATAAACGGCGATGCCGATGCCCTCGACGGGTACGCCGCCGTGGTTGTCGCCAGACCGACCCAGCCCTGGGACGAGGCCGACAAGCTCGCAATCGACCAGTATATCATGCGCGGCGGTCGGGTGGCCTGGTTTATCGACGCCGTCGATGTCCATCACGACAGCCTCGCCGCCGGCCGGAATACCTTCGCCCTCGCCGCCAACCACCGCCTCGACGACCAGCTTTTCAAGTATGGCGTCCGAATTAACCCCGTTGTCATTAGCGACCTGCAATGTGCGCTGCTGCCCGTAAACATTGCCCCCGCCGGCCAAACGGCCGACTTCCGCCCTGCGCCGTGGACATACTATCCGCTACTGACGCCGCCGGCGACGCACCCGATTACAAGCGGCCTCAACCTTATTGAATCGAAATATCCAAGTACTGTCGATACCGTCGGGCGCACGGCGGCGGTAACGAAAACCGTGCTGCTCGCCTCGTCGCCGCACAGCCGGATACAGACCGTCCCGGCGCTTGTCAGCTTGGCCGAAAGTATGCACCAGCCCGACCCCGCGCACTATCGGCTCTCGTCGCTGCCGATAGCCCTGCTGCTGGAAGGATGCTTCCCGTCGGCCTTCCAGAACCGCCCCCTGCAGGGGTATAACCACGGGAGGCCTTTCGTATTCATCCCGCGAAGCGATACCACCAAAATGATTGTCGTAGCCGATGGCGACATTATCCGCAATAACATCATACGGCGTCCCGACGGCATCCGTATTTTCCCGTTAGGGTTCGACAATTACATGAAAATACAGTTCGGCAACCGCGCCTTTGTCAAAAACGCCCTCTCCTGCCTGCTCGACGACGACAATGTGCTCCAAATCCGCCGTCGCGAATGGACGCTCCGTATGCTCGACAAAACCAAAACCTTCCGCGAGCGCCATTTCTGGGTCGCCCTCAACAGCATTCTCCCCGTCGCCCTCACCCTCATCGCCGGATTACTCTTTAACGGAATACGCAAAAATAGATGGAAGACTTTTAGACGGAAGACTTTTAGACGGAAGACTTTTAGACGGAAGACTTTTAGACAATAGACGTCTTTTGTCTTACGTCTTTTGTCTTACGTCTTTTGTCTTACGTCTTTTGTCTTACGTCTTTTGTCTTACGTCTTTTGTCTTACGTCTTTTGTCTTACGTCTTTTGTCTTACGTCT
>JAISXF010000037.1 GCA_031270845.1 Prevotellaceae bacterium | reverse complement strand
GTGCGGGGAACCAATGACACTGTGTTGTTGCTCTCCCGCACCGTGCGGGGAACCAATGACACTGTGTTGTTGCTCTCTCGCACCGTGCGGGGAACCAATGACACTGTGTTGTTGCTCTCCCGCACCGTGCGAGACTCCGGCTACATCATTCGTAATTCGTAATTCGTAATTTTTAATTCTTCCTGATGGCCTTCTGCAGCCAGCGGGGGATAATGAGGATGCCTAAAAACAGATAGAGATAGTAGCTCGCCAGCCGCCAGATAAGCGTTACAAGCAAAACGACACTGCCCGATGAACAGATGTCGCCGTAGTATTGCTTAAACGCCAGTTCGCTTACGCCGCTGCCGCCCGGAGTGGGCATCACGCCCATAAAAACCCAGAGGATAATCTGCCGTGCGTACAGCGCCAGATGGTTGGCAACGGGAACGAAGGCCATGAAGATGGCATTGACTACCAGAAAACGCATCGACCAGGTAACGAATGTGAGCAGGCAGGCCTTTAGCCAGAACAGCGGCGAGCGGCGCTTCATGTCGTGCGAAGCCTGCATCAGGGAGTCGGTAATGGCGGCCGTCTTATGTTTCCAGCGGCGGATGAACGGCAGGCGGAACAGCAGCGCCAGCACGCTTTTGACCCAGTCGGGGCGGATGAAAATGCCGATAAAGAGCATCGCCGTCCATAGAAGATGTACGGCATAAAGCCCGATAAATATATAGCCGACGGCGGCCATGCCGACCGACGGGGGAAACAGCTCCCGCAACGGCAGCAGCAGCACCAGCAGCGGGCAGAGGACTACAAAAAACAGCTCGTCGAGAAAAAGATTGACCAGCATGATCGTCGTACTGCGTCCGGCTTCGATGCCTTCTTTGGCCAGAAAGAAAACCACCAGACTCGAGCCGCCGATGGCCGTAGGCGTAACCGATGAGGTAAATTCGCTCAGCACATTGACCACAAAGGCCTGTTTCCACGAAATCCGCCGGTCGGCCAGCAGCCGGAAGCGCCACATCATGGTGGCGTCGCGCAGGAACATGAGAATAAAGGCCACCAGAATAAAGGCCACGCTGAGGGGCGTGAAAGGGAACGAGGATAAATCGGCAAGGTTAAACTCGCCGGAAAAGAGCCACACAATAACCGCCAGCCCCAGCACTACGGGAATAAGCACCTGATAGGGCTTAACCGGTTTGAATGCCGGCGGCGGCGAGGGTTTGGCGTCAGCGCTGTGCGGCATATCGGGCTATCAAATGGGCATACCGGTCGATGACTTCGTCGGCCACGCTTTCCCATGAACGGGCAATGGTGCCGGAGGCATGAAGGCCGGCCTGCCGGAGTGTTTCGGGCGACTTCAGCAGGTCGCGGATGCGGCCGGCAAACGCCTCGCGGGAGTGGGCGCTCAGAAAACCGTTATGATTATCGTCAATAATTTCCGACGCCGTCGAATCTTTCAACAGCAGCGCCGGCGTGTGCATGGCGGCGGCTTCGCGCACGACGAGCGGCGCATTGTCGTACAGCGACGGGAAAAGGAACAGGTCGGCAGCGGCGTAGTAGCGCTTCAGCTGCTCGCGGTCGAGGATAACGCCGAGGAACGATACCTTGTCGGCCAGTCCGTAGCGGGCGGTCAGCTCCTGCAGTTCGCGCGCCGCGTAGCCGGTGCCGATGAAAAACATCCGGAACGGCACATCGTCGAGCAGCGCCAGGGCATCGACTATGAGCCGCGTATTCTTTTCCCAAATATGCTGCCCGATAAAAAGCAGCGCCGGCAGATGGCCGGGGATATGCAAGGCCTCGCGTGCCTGCTGCCTGAGGCGGTCGATGTCGGCGCCCGCAGCCGAGAGGTCGGTGCCGTTGCCGATTACCGTTACCTGTCCCTTATAGCCGTACGCGCGGATGGTTGCTTCGACAGCCGGCTGCGGAATCCAGACCTCGTCGGCCTGTTCGTAAAAATGGATCACCTGTTTGACCATCCACTGCGCAATCGACCGGCTATGGACAGCGCGCGCGAAGTCATCCCTGTATTTGGAATGAAACGTAGCCACCAGCGGGATGCGCAGCCGGCGGGCGATGCGCAGCGCCACATGGCCGGAGCTAAACGGGCAGTGGGCGTGTACGAGGGCGAACGGCACCGCATCAATCGTCCGCCGGAACGGAATATCAACCACCGGCAGCCCGAACCGGAACGGCTTGCGCATCGGCAGCGGCGCCGACGTGTAGCGGTATATCGGAAACGCTGTCTCCTCGCCGGCCGCTTCCGGCGTTTTGACTGTAACTACACACACCGGCTGGCGCTTTACATGCAGCCAGTGCGCGTAATTTTGTACCGTCAGCGCCACCCCGTCGATAATCGGCGGGTAGCTGTCGTTGAACAGTCCTATCATTTTCCCTGTCGGATTATTGTTGTCCTCTTTCATTTTTTATCAAACGGCAATAAATTTGCCGCACAAATGTACAAAAATATTTGGATTGCCGGTCTGTTATTAGCGAACAGGGATTGTTTGGGAAACGCCCCCTTCCCAATCCGGACGAAATCTCCATTTTTAATGTTCGTAATCCGTAATCCGTACTTCATACTTCATACTTCATACTTCATACTTCATACTTCATACTTCATAATTAAAATTAGTACCTTTGCGCCTCGATGGACGCATCTACTTTAGTTTCCCGTTTTGCCGCACAGGCCGCCTGCCGGCAACTGTATTCGCAAATTTGTACGAACGACGGGAGCGCTGTATCCATACGCGGCCTTTACGGGTCGGCGCGCAGTCTGGCCGTGTCAGCGATTTTCGACCGGCTTCGGCAGACGCAGATATATGTGGCCGTGAACCGCGAAACTGCCGAATATGTAGCGCACGACCTGGTACTGTGGAGCAATCCTGAAGAGGTATTCTTTTTCCCTTCCGCGTTTCGGCGCAGTATCGAATACGGGCAATCCGACATATCGAGCATCGTGCAGCGGACGGCCGCCCTAAAGGCGCTGTGTGCCGAAAAGCCCTGTCTGGTGGTAACCTATCCCGAAGCAATGGCCGAGCTGATGGAGTCGCGCGAAGAAATGAAAAACAATCTAATCAGTATTCGTACCGGCGAGCGGCTGTCGATGACTTTTTTTACGGAACTGCTGGCCGAAATCGATTTTGAACGTGTCGATTTTGTTACCGAACCCGGACAGTTTGCCGTGCGCGGAAGCATTATCGACGTATTTTCGTTTGCCGACAACCAGCCCTATCGGATCGATTTTTTCGGAGAAGAAGTGGAAAGCATCCGCTATTTTGATTTGAATACGCAACGGTCGGATACCACAGTAACGAAGCTCGAAATTGTGCCCGGCCAACAGCGCAAAAAGCCGACAACTGCCAGTACGCTTTTCGACTTTGCCGGGCCATCGGCGGTGATTTGGATAGAAGACCACCGGTACGTAACCGGCGTCGTCGGGCAGCTGGGGGTTAAGGAAACGCTGCGCGAAGCGGTGCTCTCGCCCGAGATGTGGGAGGCCGTTATGACCGGTCAGCAGTCGGTTGTGCTTCTCGAAAATGCACGGACAAACGAAGGGCTGGCGCCGTCGGCAGGCATAGCTCAAGCGGACTCGCTGCCACGCCCGCTGCTGATGGTGCGCTTTGATACGGCGCTGCAGCCGGCCTTCAATAAGAATTTTGAACTGCTGGCCGCCGACATCGCCGAACGCGCCGCACAGCAATACAGCGTCTGTATATTTTCCGCCAACCCCCAGCAGATAGAACGCCTGAAGGCAGTCCTGGCATCAACCGGAAAAGCCGGTATGCCGGTCGAATTTATCCCCCTTGCACCACATGAAGGCTTTATTGACCATGCCTTGCAGCTGGTGTGCTACACCGACCATCAGCTCTTTGAACGCTACCACCGCGTAACGATGCAGCGGACGGTCGAAAAGAGCGAACGCTTCACGTGGCAGGAATTGAGTACCCTCCAGAAAGGCGACTACGTGGTGCATATCGACCACGGCATCGGCATCTTCGACGGGCTGGTGAAAACAACGGTCAATGGCACTACGCAGGAGGTAATCAAACTCCTTTATCGCGACAACGATGTGCTGTTTGTGAATATCCACGGGCTGCACCGCATCTCCAAATACAGAGGACAGGACAGCGTGCCGCCGAAGATTAACAAACTCGGCACCGGCGCATGGCAAAACTTTAAGCAGCGCGCCAAGAAAAAAGTGAAGGACATCGCCCGCGAACTCATCACACTGTATGCGCAGCGCAAGCGTATCGCCGGTTTTGCCTTTTCGGGCGATACCTACCTGCAGCACGAACTCGAAGCATCGTTTATCTACGAAGATACGCCCGACCAGCTCAAGGCCACGCAAGCCGTGAAAGCCGATATGGAGCAGCCTTTCCCGATGGACAGGTTAGTATGCGGCGATGTGGGCTTCGGAAAAACCGAAATAGCCATCCGCGCCGCCGTTAAAGCCGCCGCCGACAGCAAGCAGGTGGCCGTGCTGGTTCCTACCACCATCCTCGCGCTGCAGCATTTCAAAACCTTTTCGGCACGGCTGGCCGGATTTCCGGTTACGGTCGATTACATTTCGCGGCTGCGCCCGAGGCCGCAAATCGGACAAATACTGCACGACACGGCCGAAGGAAAAATCGACATCCTTATCGGCACCCACAAGCTGCTGAACCGCGAAGTCGCCTTTAAAGACCTCGGACTGCTGGTTATCGACGAAGAACAGAAATTCGGCGTCGCCGCCAAAGAAAAACTGCGCCAGCTGAAAATGCACGTCGATACGCTCACGATGACCGCCACGCCTATCCCCCGCACCCTGCAGTTTTCGCTGATGGGCGCGCGCGACCTGTCGATCATCAACACCCCGCCGCCCAACCGCCACCCGATAGTAACGGAAGTACACCCGTTCCACGAAGGCATTATCGGCGACGCCATCAACTACGAAATACAGCGCGGCGGACAGGTCTTTTACCTCCACAACCGGATACAGGATATTGAAGAAATGGCCGACATTATCCGGCGCATCTGCCCCAGCATCACACTGCGCATCGGGCACGGGAGAATGCCGCCCGAAGAGCTTGAAAAAGTAGTCCTCGATTTTATGAACGGCGATTTCGACCTGCTGCTTTGCACAACCATCATCGAAAACGGGCTGGATATTCCGAATGCCAATACCATTATTATAAACAGCGCACACCTCTTCGGGCTGAGCGACCTGCACCAGCTGCGCGGCCGGGTCGGGCGCTCGAACCGAAAGGCGTTCTGCTACCTGCTGGCGCCGCCGCCGATTCTGCTGAACGACGAAGCCCGCAAACGGCTAAAGGCAATAGAAACATTCTCCGACTTAGGAAGCGGCTTTAATATTGCCATGCAGGATTTGAACATCCGCGGCGCGGGCAACCTTTTAGGCGGCGAACAAAGCGGCTTTATTGCCGACATGGGATTTGAGACCTACCAGAAAATCCTCAACGAAGCCCTGGCCGAACTGCACGACGAGCAGGCGGCAGCCGGCGCTGACCTGCCCGCTGCCCACTGCCCACTGCCGGCCGACACCTGGGGAAAGGTCGATTGCTACATCGACACCGACATGGAAATCCTGATCCCCGACAGCTATGTGAGCAACATCACCGAAAAACTGTGGCTCTACAAAGAAATGGATACTATTACCGACGAGGCGGGGCTGCAGAAAATCATCGCCGAACTGCTTGACCGTTTCGGCGCCCTGCCGCCCGAAGTCGAACAGCTATGCAATATCGTCCGCCTGCGCCGGATGGCCATGCAGCTGGGCTTTGAAAAGATTGTGCTTAAAAACCGCCTGATGATTGTTTATTTTATCAGCAACCAGCTGTCGAACTACTACCGCTCGTCGGTATTTACACGCATCCTGCACTACATACAGGCGCACCCGAAGATTTTTACGGTCAAAGAACAAAACGAAAAACTGATGATGACCGTTCGCAACGTCGCCACCGTCCAACAGGCAATGGAAATAGTGCAGGCAATAATGAAGTAGGAATTTTTAATTCCACACGACCGGTTTCCGGCGCAGGGGCATGGTCATGCAGCGGGCGCCACCGCCGCCGCGGGGAAGCTCGGATCCCTCGATGGTTACAACGCACCGCGATACCTTTTTCAGGTTTACTTTGCCCGCGACGACATCGGCGGCGGTAACAACATCAAAGCCGTGTTTCGCCAGCTCGTCGATAGTATGTATATTGCGGGCATAGCTGACGACCTTGCCCGGCGCCAGCGCGAAAAAGTTCGCACCGCTGTGCCACTGCTCGCGCTCCTGTATCCATTCATCCTCACGACCGCCGCAGACAACCGGCTCGAGGTCGAAGCCCAGCCGTTTAAGCCCCGACAGCAGGTCGGGCACATATTTGATGCGCGCCACACGGCCGTTATCGACCGTAATAAGCACCGTCTCGTAGCGGTTATCTTCGAGTATGAGCGGCTCGAACACCATGCAGGTATCGCGGTCGAGGAATGTGAATACCATATCGAGGTGAATGAACGACTCGGGCTTGTCGGGCAGCTGCTGCACCAGCACGTATTTCCGCCCCTCCTCGCGCTGCGCGCACAGTTGGTTTAGAATAAAATCGATGCCCTGCGACGAGGTACGGTTACCGTTGCCCACCAGCAGCACATCCTCGCGGGCGACCAGCACGTCGCCGCCTTCAATAAGCACATCGGCACGCGCGCCGGCGTCATAGGGATTGATTACCGACGTGTGAAAGAGTTTTTCGTTGCGGAAGATGGCGTCCATGATAATCGATTCCCGCAGGCGCACGCGGTTGGCCATTTTGCCGATAAGCACATGGCGGCCGACGGCCATCGACGCATCGCGCGTAAAATAAAAATTGTAAAGCGGGAACAGGGCATAGTAGTCATCGTTCAGAAACGCCGTGAGGTTGTCGATACGCGCCGGCAAGCCTTCGATCAGGCATGTCGCCAGCTTGTTTGGCGAGAGGTTGAGCAGGTCGTCGAAATAATCGGTTACGTTTTCGTTCCGGCAGATTTTTTCGACCAGCGCCGCTTTTTCGCTGTGGTTTTCCAGCACCTTTACCAGCAGATCCCGCAGTTGCAGCGTCCGCGCAACGCTCGAAAGCACCGCCTCGATTTGCTCATATTCCCGTTGCGCCAGCGGCAGGTTGAGGATGTCGCTGTAAAGCGCCCGCTGTGCATGTTTGGGTGTCATATTTTCTACTTCGGCGCCGGGCGTGTGGATAATCACCGCCTCCAGTTCGCCTATTTCCGACTGCACATCGACCGCCATAGGCATCACGCCGCTTCCCCGTAGCGAGGTGGCCGCCGCAGCCGTTGTTTTTTGTATTTTAGAGGCCATATATTTAAAATTTGAAAACGAAACCCAAAGGTAATGATTTTTTTTGATTGACGAAGCGCTGCGCGCAACGAAAGGGTACAATCAGGAATTTGAAATGCTCCCCCTCTCAACGCACCTCTCTCAACGCTTCGCGCTTCGTGCTCAATTTCCGCCAGCACCAGTGGCTCAGCAGGTATATGGGCGGGGCGGAAATAAAGCCGAGCAACACATCGACCGCATAATGCGCACGGATATATACGGTAGCCAGCACCAGCAGGACGGAGAGCGGCAAAATCCACCAGAACAGCTTGCGGCCGTGCTGCCATAAAAGAATCATATAAATAACCATGATGCCGACATGCGACGAGGGTACGGCGCCGGTCGGTTGCTCGCCTATCGAATGAAAAAAGAGCAGGATTTTCCGCATCGGCCCCAGCACGGGCAGTGCCGTATCATGGTCGAATACGTAAAACTGCGGGCCGGCGGTAGGGAAAATAATGAACAGCGTATAGTATATAAAAAACGAACAAAGCAGGATAAAGGCCGTCCGGTAAGCCCCTGCCCGGTTATACCAAAGCAGGTTGATGACAATGCCGGCAATCACAAAGAAGTACGAAAAGTAAGCGAAGTTCATCAGCTCGTTGAACCATGCCCAGGGCGCCGCCTCGCAGAACAGGGTGCTCGGGTGGCAACCGAAGAGCCAGCGGTCGAGCCGGATAATCTCCGGGTCTAAATAATCGGGGAAGGCGACCATATTGAGGAAATAGGTCTCCGGGTAAAAGTGAACGACGAAGGCCAGCGGTACCACATTCCGCAACACCGTGATGGTTTGTTTGTCGCTGTGCCGGTTCCACACGAAAAGCTCGACCATAATCGTAACAAATGCCAGCCGTGCAAAGAGCAGTGCCGTAGCGGCATTCTCTTTCACATCGCTCCAGAAGACGACGATAAACAGCGTCGTCAGGGCGATATAAATAAATGAAATAATCTCTATCGGATAAAAGTCCTTATATTTTATTTTCAAAACGTAATTTCTGATTCTTAATTTCTGATTCCTGATTCTCCTGCGTGTTCTTCCCATTTTGTCATCACTTCGACGGCCTTTAGGAAGACCGGGTCGAGCTGCTTGTTGATGACCTCGTAGTATTCGCTCGTGTCCCAGAGTGCGCGGGCGATAAGGGCTTTTAGCTGGGTGCGGAGGTATTGACCCGACAGGGCGAGTCCCTGTTCGCTACGCGGGATTCTGCGGGTTTCGACGTAGGCGATAAACTCGTCGAACAGCGCGTCGTCGATCGAAAAGCGGCGGTCGAAGGCGGCAAATGTTTTATACCGCTTAAGCAGCGTACTGCGTTCGCGGTCCATCCGCTGCATGACAAACTGACTGAGCAGCCCCGCACGGAGGATTTGAAAATAATAGTCGGAATAGAACGACGTATCGGCGGGCAGGAAAATATCGGGCATAATGCCTCCTCCGCCATACACTTCGCGGCGGTTGACGAGGGTGTAGTATTTCAGGCTGTCGGGGAACCGGATGCTGTCGCGGTGGTAGATTTCGCCGTTGCTGTACCGTTTATATAAATCGGCATAGTACTTGTCGGTATTGCCGGCATCGTAGGGGCGTTGAATGGCGCGGCCGGTGGGCGTATGGTAGCGGGCGACGGTGAGGCGCAGCTGCGACCCGTCGGGCAGCGGCAGCAGTTGCTGCACAAGCCCCTTTCCGAACGACCGGCGTCCTATCAGGATACCGCGGTCCCAGTCCTGCACGGCGCCGGCGACAATTTCGCTGGCCGATGCCGAATGCTCGTCGATGAGCACCAGCAGCCGCCCGTTTCGGAACATGCCCTGGCCGGTAGCCACATCCATCGACTTCGGCCAGTGTTCGCCTTCGTTATAGACGATAAGCTGTCCGGCGTCGAGGAACTGGTCGCACAGCTCGACCGCTGTTTTGAGCACCCCGCCGCTGTTGCCGCGCAGGTCGAGGATGACGGATTGCGGCGGACGTTTAATTTTCTTTAAAGCGTCCTTAATTTCATCGACCGACGTTACCGAAAAGCGCCCGAGGCGGATGTAAACCATCCCCGGCTGCACTTCGTAAAGCGCGTCGAGGCTGTGTACGGGGATTTTGTCGCGGATAACCGTAAAGTGCAGCGGCGTGGGGTTTCCCTTGCGGACGATAGTCAGCGCCACCGAGGTTCCCTTTGCCCCGCGCAGCAGTTTCAGCACCCGCTCGTTCTTCAGCCCGATGCCGGCGATAGGAAGACTATCGACGGCAATAATGCGGTCGCCGGCCATGATACCCACCGCTTCCGACGGGCCGCCGGCCAGCGGTACGGCCACCGTCAGCGTATCGTCCAGAATGGTAAATTCAATACCGATGCCTTCAAAGTTGCCTTCGAGCTGCTCGTTGGAGGCCTTCACGTCGGCCGCCGAGAGGTAACTCGAATGCGGGTCGAGCTGGCGAAGCATGTGGACAATCGCCTTTTCCGTAAGGCGCGGGATATTGGACGTATCAACATAATACGAATCGATATAGACCAGCGTCTGTCCGATTTTATTATAATTTTCGTAAAGTTCCCTGTTCTCTTTCTTCGGTTGGGAAGCTGCCGTCGCGGCGGTCAGCATGGCGATAAGCGCGATTAAAAATAATTTCATCATGTATTTATTTTGCGGTGCAAAGCTACGATTTTTTTTAACAACTCCCTATCGCCGGCCTCGAACCAGTGGATAGCGGGGTCGCGCGACCAGTATGAGAGCTGCTTTTTGGCATAGTGCCGGGTATGTTGCCGGATGCGTTCGACGGCGGTATCGAGTGTCGTGAGGCCGTCGAGATAATCGAACAGTTCGGTATAGCCGACGGTCTTGAGCGCCGTCAGTGTCCGGCAGGGGTAGAGCGCCCGCGCCTCGTCGAGTAGCCCGTCGGCCATCATTTGCCCGACGCGGGCATTGATGCGCCCGTACAGTTCTTCGCGGGGGCGCCGTAATCCGACCTTAAGCATCCGAAACGGTCGCGGCTTGGCGGCGCCTGTTTTCCATGCCGAATAGGGCTTACCGGTGGCGATACAGACTTCGAGCGCCCGCATCATGCGTTGCGGGTTTTTCAGGTCGATGGTACGGTACGTCGCCGGGTCTAACCGCTTCAGCTCGAACCGCAGGCTGTCGATACCCTCGCGCTGCAGCCGCTCGGTGAGCGACCGGCGCAAGGCCTCGTCGGTGGTCGGGAACGGGTCGATGCCGGTGCATACCGCGTCGATATACAGTCCCGAGCCGCCCACGAGCAGCGCCGTAGCGTGCCGAACAAAGAGCCGCTCGAGCAGCGCGAGCGCTTCCATCTCGTAGCGGCCGGCCGTATAATGTTCGTGAATCGAATGGCTGCCGATGAAATAATGCGGCACGGCGGCCAGCTGTCCGGCGTCGGGTACGGCTGTTCCGATACGCATTTCGCGGAACACCTGCCGCGCATCGGCCGATACGACGGCCGTCGAAAAATGCTGCGCGAGCCGCACGCCGACGTCGGTTTTCCCTACTCCCGTAGGGCCAAGCAGCACAAGCAGCACATTATCCATGAATCATTATTCCCTTAACTGATGATTATTCCGTTTAAGATAACCGTCTCGACTATCGGGGATGTGAATGCGTAGGGGATAAATTCGAGCGACGGGAGGGGTTTTGTAATAAAAACGCTGGCCGTTTTTCCGCGGGCGATGCTGCCGTGCGTTTCGCTCAGTCCCATGGCGCAGGCGCCGTTGAGGGTGGCGGCGCGGATGGCTTCTTCGGGTGTCATCCGCATTTGGATACAGGCCAGCGATACGACAAACCGCATGTCGCCCGACGGCGCCGAGCCCGGGTTGTAATTGGAAGCTAACGCCACCGGCAGTCCCGCGTCGATCATGGCGCGGGCAGGAGGGTAGGGGAGGGATAGAAAGAAGTTGGAACCCGGCAGCAGCACCGGCATCGTGTCGGTATCCATCAGGCAGGCGATTTCTTCGGCACCGGTGAAGTCCAGGTGATCGACCGACACGGCGCCGTATTTGACGCCGGCCTGAATGCCTCCCGACCGCGACAGCTGGTTCGCATGTACCTTCACGCCCATGCCGTATTTGAGCGCCGCCATCAGAATCCGTTCCGTATCTTCGACGGTAAAGAAGCCCCGTTCGCAAAACACATCGACATAGTCGGCCAGTTCTTCGGCGGCAATCGGCGGCAGCATTTCGTTGATAACGGTATCGACATAGTCGGACTGCCGGCCGGCATATTCTTCGGGTACGGCGTGTGCTCCGAGAAATGTCGCGCGGATGGTGAGCGGGGTGGTCTCTTTCAGCCGCCTGATGACGCGCAGGATTTTCAACTCGTCGGCCACGCACAGTCCGTAGCCGCTTTTTATTTCTACGGCGCCGGTGCCTGTTGCGATAATTTCGGCGGTTCGCGCGAGCGCCTGCCGGTACAGTTCGTCTTCGCCGGTATCGTGCAGGCGCTTTACGGAGTTTAAGATTCCGCCTCCGCGCCGTGCGATTTCTTCGTATGACAGTCCCCTGATTTTGTCCATGTATTCTATTTCGCGGCTTCCGGCATACACCAGATGCGTATGCGAATCGCAGAACGACGGGAAGACCATCCGTCCTGTGGCGTCGATGGCCGGCGTATCGTCATGGGGCGCGTGTGCCATCGTCCCGAAGTCGGCAATAAGGCCGTCCTCGATGAGCAGGAAGGCATCGTCGATGCAGGTCAGGGCGGCCATGTCGGCGCCTGACGCCTTCGGCTGCGAGAGCGTCTCAACCCCCACCAATTGCTTTATGTTTCGTATTAACATTGAATTTTAGATATTAGACAATAGACAATAGACATTAGACATTAGACATTAGACAATAGACATTAGACATTAGACATTAGACAATAGACATTAGATTTTCGTAATTCGTAATTCGTAATTCGTAATTCGTAATTCGTAATTAAAAAAAACGTGGTTTATCCCGCGAAGGCGATCACGGCGATATTGATTTTGCATCCGGTTGCTTTTTGCAGCTCGACGGCGCAGGCTTCCAGGGTGGCGCCGGTGGTGAGCACGTCGTCGATGAGCAGGATGTGTTTATCCTTCATCGCGTCGGGGCTGTTGAGGTGAAAGGCATTCGACACGTTGCCCAGGCGTTCCCATTGAGACTTGCGGATTTGCGTATCGGTATTAATCCGTCGGGAGAGGGCGGTGGTATTGACCTTCCAGCCCGTTACCTTCGCGATGCCTTCGGCAATCAGTTCGCTTTGGTTGTACCCGCGTTGATACTGTTTTTTCGGATGCAGCGGCACCGGCACAATCACCTCTATGGCCTGGTAGGACGGGGCTTTTTTCAGTTCCTCGCCCAGCAGTTCGCCAAGCCGGATGCCTATTTCCCGATGTCCTTCGTACTTCAGTTTATAGAGCAGTCTGCGGTAGCGGTTCCCCTGTTTGAAAAAAAACAGGGCGCAGGCATGTTCCACCTGCACACGTTCCCAAAATAACTGTTCGATGGGGTTGCCCGGTTCGTTCCAGTAGCCCGTACGCGGCAGGTGGTAGAGGCACGAAGAGCAGATGATTCTTTCGTGGACACCGAGCTGTTCGTCGCACGCCTCACACAGCTTCGGATATATCAGTCGCCAAAGATGCCGTAAGATACTCATCGTTTTTTAATATTGAATAACACCTCCATCGTTCCATCCCTCAACACTTGTACGTCATCAGTTCTTCGCCGATTTCCGTGTCGGGGAAGATAGCCTGTGCTTCATGCAGGAAGCCCTCCGACGACGGGTAGCGCGACGAGAAATGCCCTATCAGGAGCTTCTTCACGCCGGCCTCTCTGGCGACGGTGGCGGCGTCGGCGGCGGTTGAGTGCATGGTCTGTTTTGCCAGTTCCGCCCGGTCGCTCTGGAATGTCGCTTCGTGATACAGCAAATCGACCCCGCGCACCGCTTCGATGACGGCTTCCGAAAACAGCGTATCGCTGCAGTACGCATAGGCGCAGGGCATATAAGGCAGGTATGTCATCGTTTCGCTGTCGAGCCGTTCGCCATCGGGAAGGGTAATATCCTCGCCGTTTTTCAACTGTATGATGGCGCTTATCGGGAGCTTGTAATGGGCGACCAGGTGCCGGTGTACGTTTCGGAGCGGCATTTTTTCGCGAAACAGAAACCCGCTTGCCGGTATGCGATGCCGGAGCGGAACGGTCTCGACGGTCATCGCCTTATTTTCATAGATAAGCGCCCGACTGTCGGTCGGGATGCACCGTACGGCGGGCTGATACGTCATTCCGTCGCCGAAATAATGCAGATGGTCGCGCAGCACGGCATCCATCGGCGCCGGCGCGTAGATGGGCAGTATGTCCATGCGCCCGAGCATGCTCATCGTTGAAAGCAGCCCGAAAAGCCCGAACAGATGGTCGCCATGCAAATGGGAAATGAATACCGCATCAATCCGTAACAGCGACAGCCCTGCGCGCAGCAGCTGCATCTGACAGCCCTCGCCGCAGTCAATTAAAAACAACCGCTCGCGTACTTGCAGTACTTGAGCGGTTGGAAAATGATTTTTAATCGGTAACGCCGAACGACTACCCAGTATGGTAATTTCAAACGACATGGTAAAACTCCCGCGTGCTTTGCCTTTCGGGTTTCCGAGCAGGGCTAATGCCGGCGCGGGTTACTGTTCGTTTTCGGCCGCCGGCGTTTCGGTCGGCGCTTCGACGGCTTCGGTCGGCGTTTCGACCGCTTCGGTCAGCGTTTCGACGGCTTCGGTCAGCGTTTCGACCGGTTCAACGGCTGGAACGATTGGTTCAACGGCCGCTTCGACCGGTTCGGTTACCGCTTCGACCGGTTCGGCTGGCGGAGCAACGGCTGCCGGTTTGGCTTTTTTCGGAGCCTTCGCGAGGGACTGCTCTTCCATCTCCGACCGCAATGCCGCGAGCTCGCTGATGTCGCCGAGCGTCGTTTTTTCCAGATTTTCATGCAGCTTCTTAACCGCCTTCTGCGTCTTAATCGCGTTGCTTGTCCGTTCTTTCGTTTCGGTTTCCCGTTTAGCGTCCTCATACGCACGGGTATGCGACACGGTGATACGCTTCGCGCCCTTGCTGAATTCAATCACTTTGAACAGCAGCCGGTCATCGACTTTAGCCGTCTTGCCGTCTTCCTTCAACAGGTTTTTGATGCTCGCAATGCCTTCAACGCCATACGGCAACGCAATGCTGGCGCTGCGGTCGGCAATCGACATCACCGTGCCTTCATGTACCGAATCGTATGTGAAAATGGTTTCAAACACATCCCACGGATTTTCTTCGAGCTGCTTATGGCCAAGGCTTAAGCGCCGGTTTTCCTGGTCCACTTCGAGGACGACCACCTCCAGCGTGTCGCCGATGGACGTAAATTCGGCCGGATGCTTAACCTTTTTCGTCCAGCTTAAGTCGCTGATATGCACCAGTCCGTCGATACCTTCTTCGAGTTCTACAAAAACGCCGAAGTTCGTAAAGTTCCGTACTTTGGCGCTGTGGCGCGAGCCTATCGCGTAGCGCGAAATGATATGCATCCACGGGTCGGGCTTCAACTGTTTGATGCCAAGAGACATCTTGCGCTCGGCGCGGTCGAGGGTGAGGATAACCGCTTCCACCTCGTCATCGACTTTCATAAAGTCTTGCGCACTGCGTAAGTGTTGAGACCATGACATTTCCGATACGTGAATAAGCCCCTCAACGCCCGGCATCACTTCGATAAATGCGCCGTAGTCGGCAATCACCACCACCCGGCCTTTGATAGTGCCGCCAATCACGAGGCTCGACTCGAGCGAGTCCCACGGATGGGGCGTCAACTGTTTCAGGCCAAGCGCGATGCGTTTCTTTTCATCGTCGAAATCAAGGATCACGACATTCAACTTCTGGTCGAGCTTCACAATCTCGTCCGGATGATTGACGCGCCCCCACGATAAATCGGTGATATGAATCAACCCGTCAACGCCGCCAAGGTCAATGAAGACGCCGTAATTGAGGATGTTTTTCACCGTTCCCTCCAGCACCTGCCCCTTCTCGAGACGGCTGATAATTTCCAGCTTCTGGACTTCCAGCTCGGCCTCTATCAGGGCTTTGTGCGAAACTACGATATTCTTGAATTCCTGATTGATTTTGACAATCTTAAATTCCATCGTTTTGTTTACAAACGTTTCATAATCGCGGATAGGCTTCACGTCTATCTGCGAGCCAGGCAAAAACGCTTCTATTCCAAAGACATCGACAATCATGCCGCCTTTCGTCCGGCATTTGATATAGCCTTTGATGATTTCGCCTGTCTCAAGTGCATGATTCACACGATCCCACGCGCGGATGGCACGCGCCTTTTTATGCGAAAGGAGCAGCTGTCCCTTTCGGTCTTCGGCATTTTCTACATACACTTCAACTTTGTCGCCAACAGCCAGTTCGGGATTATAGCGAAATTCGCTGATGTTAATCACCCCCTCGCTCTTATAGCCAATATTGACAATCACTTCGCGCTTGTTGATGGCCACCACCGTGCCTTCAACAACATCGTTTTCAATGATTTTGGAAAGCGTCTGCGCGTATTCGCTTTCGGTCTGTTCCTTGTCGGTGTCCGACGCGCCTTTTTCCTGTTCGTAGGCATCCCAGTCGAATTTGTCGTTGTCTATCGACGCATTGCTTACGTACTCTTTTTTAGGCAGTACCTCCTCAATGGGCGCCTCTTCTACGATGGACTCTTCGGGTTCTTCGTTTGTTTTTGCGATGACAATGTCATCATCTTGATCCTGGATGTTTACATCCTCGTTTACTTTTGACATAAAAAAATTTCTTTTAATAAATAAGTTGGACATTATGTTAACTACCCTAATTTTTAGGGACGGCAAAGATACATTATTATTTTGGATGCTGAAAATATTTTTTTGCACTTTTATTCGATATTATCCTTTATGCGGCTGGAACAGTGTGAAAAAAGAAAAATAGCCATTCGGTATTCCGCGTTTTTTTCGGGGGAACAGCGAAACGGACGTCCGTTTTACCGATACGGACGTCCGTTTTACCGAAACGGACGTCCGTTTTACTGAAACGGACGTCCGTTTTACTGAAACGGACGTCCGTTTTAGCGGTCTTCATGTCATGTATATTAAGAATATGTTAAATCTTTCTTTTCTCTTTTGGATTTATATTTTTTTTTGTAGCTTTGCGTCGTTTTTATAATTATTAACAAAAAAAAGTAAGATTATGGCAAGAAGACAAAGTACTCTTGACAAACCGGACGGTGAATTGATTGCGTTAGCTCTTGACATTACGAATCAGTCAATAGTCAATGCCGCCCTCTGGAATTTGGATGCCAATCGTGTTACATCGCTTACTTCGGTTACGAACACCGCTAACAGCGCCTACCTGGCAAATGTTAACGATCGGACGAGCAACAAGGAAACGGTGGAAATTAAAGATGCGGCATTCAAGGAGTTGAAGCGATTCCTTAGCCTGTATATCGACTATCTGGAAGGCAACCTGTCGGTTCCGAACGCCAATCTGGTAGCCATGGGCCTGCGCTCGCGGGAACATCATTACCATGAAAAGCAGCCGGTTCCGGATACTATTCCGGTAGTAAAGATTACAACACTGCACGGACAAGTGTCTGTAAGTGTGGCTCAAGGAGAAGACGGTCATCCGACGCAAAGCGTGAATCCCGAGCACTATCACGGGTTTAAGCTCCGCTGGCGTTTTCTGGATGAACCGGAATACCAGGTCGTACAGACGACGCGCGTGAGACACACGCTTTTGTTTAACGAAGCCGATGGCGGAAGGCATATTGCCCTGTCGGTCGCATGGATGAACACCACCCTTGAAGAAGGCCCCTGGAGTGAACCGGTGGAAGTAATTCTTAATTAAGCAGAAGCCCGATGACGCCGCCCATACCGACGGTCCCGGTACCAATGAATGCCATGCGGAAACCCCGCATGGCATTTATTTTCTTCTCTCTCTCTCTCTCTCTCTCTCTCTCTCTCTCTCTCGCTCTCTCGCGCGCGGGGGGGCTCGGACGGAGGGGCGGGCGGGCGGGATGGCCACCGCACACACCGTTGTAAATAAAAATAAAACAAAA
>JAISXF010000033.1 GCA_031270845.1 Prevotellaceae bacterium | reverse complement strand
TGTGAAAAATGCAGGCTCATCCCGTTAAATCCTCCCGATTCGTTACTCAATCCGACCTTATGCTTGCCAACAGACAAAGGAAATAGCACCCCAAAAAAAGAGTTAGCCCAAAAATGCTTATTTGCAAAATAATTTTGATTACTTTTGTAGCCGTTAATATAATTCAACGAAAAAATATATGTATATGAAAAATTATCTATTGTCAACTTTTTTTCTGATTGCCGCGGTTGCGTGCAATTCAAATTATGTGTCGGAAAAACGGGATACTGTCTTTCTCAACAAGCGGGATTTCATCGTTTCCGATACTTCGATTAAGGTCAAACCCGCATTTATTTCGCTTCCGGCCGGAGCCGTTTATCCGCAGGGCTGGATCAAAGACTGGGCGACAGCCGCCGCTAACGGCATCACCGGACATCTCGACGAGTGGACTGCTACGTATGAGCTGGCGTGGAAAGGCGTTGGTTTTGAGGCAACGGGAGCCGACCCCGAGACAGGAACAGGCTGGCCGCTGGAGCAATGTTCCTACTGGCTCGACGGGGCTGTTCGACTGGCGTACATACTCAACGACAGTGCGCTGATTCGCAAAGTGAACGACAGGCTCGACCTGGTCGTCAACGGCGTATTGAACGGCGGGAAATCATTTGTTTACTGGGTGGATGATATGGATTTCAAGCGCGACGAGTTCAATAACTGGGCGCATTCGCACATGGGACGGGCGTTAGTGGCCTATTACGAAGCTACGGGAGAGAGGCGTATCCTGGATGCATTGACGAAAGTGTACGGTCATTTTGACGTAACGCCTGTACCCTATTCTGTCGGTGGAGTGAATGGATGTAATAATATCGACCCGATGCTGGCGGTGTATGAACTGAGCGGCGATAAGAATGTGCTTGACGCAATACTGAAAATCGCCGGAGACGAAGTTACCAGGGAAACGGTCAACTGCTGGAATCATGACGACTTTGATATTGGTCATGGCGTGATTACGTATGAAAACCTGCGTATTCCGGCGATGATGTACCCTCTAACCAATCAATCCGAACTGTTGAGCGCTACGCACAATTACCTGGACTGGCTTGATAAAAATAACTTGCTGCCTTACGATATTGCGTCGTCCGAAGAACATTTGGCCGGCATTGGCTCTACGCGCAACACGGAGACATGTAACGTCGCCTGTTCGGGATGGACATACCAGCAGTTACTCGAAATCACCGGCGAAGGCAAGTGGGGCGACCGCATTGAGAAAGTGTTTTTCAATGCAGGCCCGGCGCCCGTTGCACGCGATTATCAGAGCATGTCCTATTATCAATCGCCTAATCGAATAGAAGACCTTATGCCGTCGGAAATGCCGGGGCATCCGGGCGACAGCGCTTACAATTTTAAGAATACGGGACATGACGTTTTGTGCTGTGTAGGAAATTTGACTCGCGTGATTCCGAACTATGTGATGCACCTGTGGATGGGTACGGCAGATAACGGACTTGCCGCCACGCTTTACGGGCCTTCTGTTGTCAACACTGTAGTCGGGGAGGGTATTCCGGTTAAAATTACCAGCGATACTCATTATCCGTTTGAAGAAACTGTCCGCATGACTGTCGAACCGGCCAAAACCTGTGCATTCCCGCTTTATCTGCGTATTCCGGAATGGTGCCGGAAGCCTGAAATAAGGGTTAATGACGAACCGGTAAGCATCAATAATAATACGCATGGTTTCCTGAAAATCGACAGGAAATGGAAAAAGGGCGACCGTATCGACGTAAATTTCCCGATGCACGTGGAGGTCAAAGACGGCAGGGAAACGCCGTATCCGCGCATTGATTATTATGTCAAAGGAAGCAGTGCACGCAGGATATTGCCCCATGAAACAAAGATCAACAGTCCGTATCGAACGGTTTCGTATGGCCCCCTGCTGTTTGCGCTTCCGGTGAAGGACATCCGTCCCGACCAGCAAAGCCCGGATGCCAAATGGAATTATGCGCTGATTTCCAAAAGTGAAAATGACATTGAAGTGGAACATTCGGCAATGCCTGCCGTATGGAGCTGGCAAATTGAGGACGCGCCGGTGAAATTGAAAGCAAAAGCCGGAACATTCGACTGGAAACCAACGCACATTCTGCCATTACCCAAAGACGAAGTGAGCGTAAGCGAAAACGGGGACATCACATTGGTGCCGTACGGTTGCACGAAATTCCGAATTACTATGTTTCCTGTCGCGAAAAAATAAATACAGACGGAAACTGCTGCCATTTTGTCATGTTTTTTGCTTTGGCAATAACTTTGTAATGAAAAAACCCGAACAGAAAATTACATTATGAATTTAAACAATTACACAATTAAAGCGCAGGAAACCGTACAGGAAGCGATAACGCTGGCGCAGCACAATTCCAATCAAGCCCTCGACAACGGGCATCTGTTGCGCGTGATGCTCAATGATACGGAAGGGATTACCGGCTTGCTGCTCCGTAAGCTGGGCGTGGTAACGGCTACGCTATCGACGAAAGTGAATGAACTGATAGCCCGCTATCCAAAGGTGTCGGGCGGCAGTCCGTATTTATCGGCCGAAGCCACCCGCGCCATGCAAAAGGCACAGGATGCCGCTACCGGCATGGGCGACCAGTTTGTTTCTCTCGAACACTTGTTGATGGGGCTGCTGAGCGCGGGCGACCAGGTGGCGCAACTGATGAAAGATGCCGGCATGAGCGAAAAAGACCTCAAGGCCGCGATCCTCAATATCCGCAAGGGCGCGAAGGTAAACAGTGCATCGGCTGAAGAGACCTTCGACGCGCTCAACCGCTATGCCATCAACCTGAACGAACAGGCACGCAGCGGCAAGCTCGACCCGGTCATCGGGCGTGATGACGAAATCCGGCGGGTGCTGCAAATCCTGAGCCGGCGTACGAAAAACAACCCCATACTGGTGGGCGAGCCGGGTGTCGGAAAAACGGCTATTGCCGAAGGGCTGGCGCATCGTATCGTAACGGGCGACGTGCCGGAAAATCTTAAAAGCAAACAAATCTTTTCGCTCGA
This sequence comes from Prevotellaceae bacterium, assembly GCA_031270845.1. Taxonomy (GTDB): domain Bacteria; phylum Bacteroidota; class Bacteroidia; order Bacteroidales; family UBA932; genus JAIRKX01. The sequence goes on along the minus strand of JAISXF010000033.1, from coordinate 33,466 downwards.
CATGGGGGCGCTTATCGCCGGCGCAAAATACAAGGGCGAGTTCGAGGAACGCCTGAAGGCGGTTGTGCGGGAGGTGGTGTCGAGCAATGGCGACATTATCCTGTTTATCGACGAAATCCACACTCTCGTGGGCGCCGGCAAGAGCGAAGGAGCGATGGATGCCGCCAATATCCTCAAGCCGGCGCTGGCACGCGGCGAGCTGCGCGCCGTTGGGGCTACAACGCTCGATGAATATCAGAAATATTTTGAAAAGGACAAGGCGCTGGAACGCCGTTTCCAAACGGTAACGGTCGATGAACCGACGCCCGCCGACGCCGTGTCGATCCTTCGCGGGCTGAAGGAACGGTATGAAAATCATCATAAGGTAAGGATTAAGGATGATGCGATTATTGCGGCCGTGGAGCTGTCGTCGCGCTATATTTCGTCGCGCTATTTGCCCGACAAGGCCATCGACCTGATAGACGAGGCGGCGGCGAAGCTGCGGTTGGAGATGAACTCTGTCCCGCAGTCGATCGACGAACTCGACCGCAAGGTGCGTCAGTTGGAGATAGAACGCGAAGCCATCCGCCGCGAAGGCGACGAGGAAAAGGTCGCGGAACTCTCCAAAACCATCGGCGACCTTAACGAGGTACGCCATGCGCAACGGGCGCGCTGGCAGGAAGAAAAGGATTTGATAGACGCCATCCAGAAAAATAAACAGCGCATCGAAGAATTGAAATTTAAGGCCGAAGAAGCAGAGCGCCGCGGCGATTACGGGGCGGTAGCCGAACTGCGCTACGGGAAAATCCGCGAGGCCGAACTGGAAATCGAACGCCTGAACCGGCAGAAAGCCGAGAGCAACTTTACGCTGGTCGATGAAGAAGTCGATTCGGAAGATATTGCCGAAGTGGTTGCGAAGTGGACGGGCATTCCGGTGAAGAAGATGCTGCAAAGCGAACGCGAAAAGCTGCTGCACATGGAAGCCGATTTGCACCGGCGTGTTGTCGGGCAGGACGAGGCGATACAGGCCGTGTCCGACGCCGTGCGCCGCAGCCGCGCCGGTTTGCAGGACGTCAAACGCCCTATCGGGTCGTTCCTTTTTTTGGGTACTACCGGCGTCGGTAAAACGGAACTGGCCAAGGCGCTGGCCGAATTTTTATTTAACGATGAAAATATGATGACCCGCATCGACATGAGCGAATACCAGGAACGGCATTCCGTGAGCCGGCTGGTGGGCGCGCCGCCGGGCTATGTGGGCTACGACGAGGGCGGCCAACTCACCGAGGCCGTGCGCCACAAGCCCTATTCGGTCGTCCTGCTCGACGAAATCGAAAAAGCCCATCCCGATGTGTTCAATATCCTGCTGCAGGTGCTCGACGATGGCCGGCTGACCGACAACAAGGGGCGCATCGTGAATTTCAAAAACACGATTATTGTTATGACATCCAATGTCGGGTCGCACCTGATTCAGGAAAATATGGAACGGATGAACGACGCCAACCGCGAACAGGTGCTTGAGCGTACCAAAGCCGATGTGCTGGAGGCGCTGAAGCAAACGGTGCGCCCCGAATTTCTTAACCGTATCGACGACATTATCATGTTCCATCCGCTGACCAAAGCCGATGTACACGAAATTGTCGTCATGCAGTTGGCGGCTATTCAGAAGCTGTTACAGGCCGGGCATGTGCAGCTGGAGATATCGGACTATGCGCTGAATTATTTGGCCGAGCAGGGCTACGACCCGACGTACGGCGCGCGGCCGGTGAAACGGGTGCTGCAGCGCGAGCTGGTCAACGAGCTGTCCAGGCAAATACTGGCCGGCGCGATTGACCGGAACAAGGTTGTTAAAATTGATTATTTCGGCGACGGGCTGACTTTTACCAATGACGAGCCGCAGGTTTAAAGACAATTTAAAGTACGCTTAATTATTTATTGGTAAACAGGCAGTACCTTTGCACACGGAAAAAGACATAGTTTCCATGGGTTAAATTTTAGGTTAGGTTAAAGGCAAGACAGGGATGCAAATCCCTGTCTTGTTTTTATAACCCCTCGAGAAAATGCGTGGTACGGCTTCCGAAAAGCGGCAGCAATTCTCTGAACTTCGCGGCCTGCGCCGTCTTCCCTTCCTGCTCAAACGTATAAATCGTATATTCGAGCAATCGCAAAATCACCGTTACATTGTCGCATGGCCGGTAGTACTCCGGGCGGGGTTCGATACCGCGCTGCTCAAGGTAGGCGGTTACCGACGACTTGCCCGCCCACAGCCCGTTGTTAAACGGGTTGATGTAGCACAGCACCTCGCCGGCCTCGCCGGTGTAGGCAATCAGGAAAATATCGGGCAGGCACACGCCGTACAGCGGCCAGCCGTTTTGCTGCGCAAGATAGAGATAGAGCGTCCCGAGCGAAACCGCATTGCCGTGCTGCGTTTCGACTAATCGGTTGATAAAGCAGTACAGCGGGTTCAAGGTCTCCGATGTGCGCTTGAAGCCGTGCGTCTGGTAGAAGAGCTGGTTGAAAATCGTCAGCTTGTTGAGCATCGGCAGGGAGTCGTCGGAAGTGCAGACGATAATATCTTTCAGGATATTGTCGAGGTCGCGCTGCAGCATATTCCACTGCAGCGCCGGGTAGTGCTGCCGGGCAATCCAGTAGGCGCCTTCCAGCAGGTCGTGGTACGTGCCGTCGAGCCACTGTTGCAGGCCGTCCTGCACTTCTTTCGCGCGTATTTGCCGGATCAGTGTCTGAATACGTTCGCGCACGTGCTCGTCATGGTTTTCCGCCAGCACCTTCTCCAAAAGCGGTATCGTTTTCCGTCCTTCTTCCAAAAAACGTTCGGCTACCGCATCGAACACCACGGTATCCGGGTCATCGAGCAAAATTAATAATGCATGTAACATAAAGGCATAATTTATAATTTTTCCAAAGCCATCTCAACCATCCGCCGGACATGCGCATGGTAGTCGGGCAGGGCGGTTTTCGTAACGCGGTTGGCGATGATGCAGCAGATTGTGCCGGCTTCATGCCCCAGCAGTTTCGCCAGTCCGGCCAGCGCCGAGCTTTCCATTTCAAAATTGGTGATACGCCGGTCGCGGAACGAAAACTGCTCGATGCGGTCGTTCATTTGCGCGTCGGCCAGCGGCAGGCGGAGCACACGGCCTTGCGGCCCGTAGAAACCGGGCGCCGAGATGGTGATGCCGCGAATGGTGTCGCCGGCAAAGAGGGCGGCAAGCCTGTCGGAGGCCGGAATAAAATACGGCGCGGCGAGTTGCGGGTTCCAGTGCATGTGTTCGACGAATGCCGCTTCGTAGTCCGGCAGGCACACGTCGTTGCGGCGGGCGTAGAAGTTCAGCAGCCCGTCGAAGCCGATAGAGATGTCGGAAAACACCAGGTCGCCCACCGCAATATCGGCCTGCAGGGCGCCCGAAGTGCCTAACCGAAGCAGGGTCAGCGTGCGGTGTTGCGGCTTGACGGTGCGCGTTTCAAAATCAATATTCGCCAGCGCGTCCAGCTCGTTGACGACAATATCAATATTATCGGTACCGATGCCTGTCGAGAGCGCTGTCAGCGGCCTGCCCCGGAAGGCACCCGTGACGGAGACAAATTCGCGGTTCTCGGCGCGGCAGTCTATCCGGTCGAAGTAAGCGGCGAGCATGGCTACCCGTCCGGGGTCGCCCACCAGCAGGATGGTATCGGCGATTTGATGCGGCTTGAGGTGCAGGTGGAAAATGCTGCCATCGTCATTAATAATTAATTCGGATGAAGGAATACGATTCATATCTTTCTTTTTTATAACAAAGGTAAAAGTTATCGCGTGAAAGTTATTAGAAACTTATGCACAATTTAAAATTACGAATTACGAATTACGAATTACAAATTACGAACAACACAGTGTCATTGGTTCCCCGCACCGTGCGAGAGAGCAACAACACAGTGTCATTGGTTCCCCGCACGGTGCGAGAGAGCAACAACACAGTGTCATTGGTTCCCCGCACCGTGCGAGAGAGCAACAACACTGTGTTGTTGGTTCCCCGCACGGTGCGAGAGAGCAACAACACAGTGTCATTGGTTCCCCGCACGGTGCGAGAGAGGAAATACATTATGTATTTCGTAATTCATCCGGCGTAAGCCAACTCTTAGTTCTTAACTCCCCTCGTAAGCCGTAATTCGTAATTAATTTCTTACCTTTGCATTTCTTTTTTTAATATAAACAGATGTTCAAAAATACAATGCAGATAATGAAACAACTTTTCTTAATCTCCGTTTTAGCGCTCTCCCTCTCTCCGGCCTTCGGGCAAACGCGCGTGGCCGAAATCACTCACATTAGTGCCGACTATGCGGCTACGCCGCCCACCGTTACCTTTAAGGTCTATTGGGACGCCGCCCCCACGCCGCCCCGCCACCGCGATACGGTGTGGGTGTTTGTCGATTACCAGCCCGTGGGCTCCGATGGAACGCTGGGCTCCTGGGCGCCGGCTTCGCTTACCGCCGCCGTTGTCGATGCCGGCACGGGGAGCATTGTTGCCGGCACGCTCAACGGGCGCGGCTTTTATTTAAAGGGAACGCCCACGGCGCCCTTCAGCTCAACGCTCACCGTTACGCTCAGCAGCGACCTGTCCGGTACCAAATTCAACTGGTGCGCTTACGTGTCCGACTATCCGCCGAATGCCACCGTCGGCGCCGGGTTCTACGAGCTGCACGGCACGCCTCCCTTTGAGATTAACGGCTCCATTGCCGAACCCACCCGGCGCTATACGGGCTGCATCACCGCCCTGACCGATGCCACCGGCTGCCCGGGATTAATTCCCGCGCCGCCCGCCACGCCGATACTCTCTGCCGCGCCTGACAGTATTTGTGCCGGTGATACGACGACGCTCACCGCCACCGCCGGCGCCGCCTCCTACAGTTTCGACAACGGCGCTACGTGGATAACGGCGAACTCCGCGACCTTCTCGCCAACGGCGACTACCGGTTATACTATAGATATAATGACCGCCGCCGGCTGCACCGCCACCGGCGCGCCTGTTACGGTTACGGTGGTGCCGCCGCCGGTGCCGGTGTTTATCAGCCCGCCGGCGACGTACTGCGCCGACAGCACCTTTATTCTTACCGCCTCCGCCGGCAGCGGCAGCTCGTATTGCTTTACGCAGACGGTTACCGGTTCTTCGCATAATCCGTATTTGACGGGGAACGACACGCCGACGGAAGTTGATTGCGAATTTCCAACGGTGGAATACTGCACGCCTTCCGGCGACAGCACCTTCACGGTGCGGATGCCCGAATCGGGCAGCGTAACCGTCTGCGTGCGGGCGTGGAATGCCTTCGGGTGCTATGCCGATACGTGCGTTACCATCGGCGCTACGACGGCGCCGGTTGTGGCCTTACTGTCTGCGCAGGGAACCGATGTCCAGACAATAGCATTAGGGCAGTCGCTAACCGAAACAATTACTTACGGCACAACCAATGTTACTACCGTTACCGTCGAGGGCTTGCCCGCCGGCCTGGGCTACACCTGGAATGCTCCGACACTAAATATTACCGGCACAGCCGCCGCTTCGGCTACCATTGGCGCACATTCCTATACCGTAACCGCCGTCGGTAACTGCGGCACGACCACCACGCAGGGCGTTATTACCGTTGCCGGAGAGTTTCTCAGCATGACCACCAGCAGATCCAGCAACGTGTCTTTCTCTACAAATTTCACCGGCACCACCCTATACATTGACTGGGGCGATGGTACAAGCACCTATACCTCCGGCACCGGCACTAAAAATCATACCTTCGTCGGTGGCACTCCGCCCTATACCATTACCGCGCAGGCAACGGCAATTACCGATTTAAGCTGTAATAATAATAGCTTAACGGCGTTGGACGTAACGCAGTGCACCTCGCTAACGTATTTGAGTTGTCCCAGCAACCAACTGACCGAATTGAACGTAAGTCAGAATACCGCGCTAACTTACTTGGGCTGTGACCAGAATCAATTGGACACATTGGACATAACGCAGAATACCGCGCTAATTGGATTGAGTTGTTTCAATAATCAATTGTCCTCATTGGACGTAAGCAATAATATCGCACTAAATCACTTGTCCTGTTCCAATAATCAATTGTCCTCATTAAACGTAAGCAGTAATTCCGCGCTAGTTAATATGTACTGTCAAAATAATCAATTGTCCGCATTAAATTTAAGCAGTAATACCAATCTAGCAGTCTTGTCCGTACAAAGCAACCTTTTCACTGCCGATGCACTCAATGATTTATTCGGCACGCTTCACCCCGGCGGCGGAAATGTTTTTATCGCCGCCAACCCGAAGGCTGGCTCCACCGGCTATGGCGACTACAACTCCGGTACCTTAGGAAGCAACCCTCTCCTCGCCGGCAGCTGGTCGGTAATTTATTCGAATTAATTACGCATTTTAATTACGTAAGAACAATAGACTTTGAGACTTTTAGACAATAGACATAAGACAGTAGGGGCGAACCGGTGTGTTCGCCCCTTTTTTTAGTTGAGAGTTGAGCGTTGCGACGGGAACAAAGACAGAAGACGTTTAGATAATAGACAAAAATACCGGAAAAATAGCCTCGCCGAGCCGCGGGAAGGTGCTGCCGACCGGCAAAAGGGGCTTTCCGACCGGAAAGTAGGTGCTGCCGACCGGCAGAAGGTACTTTTGGGTCGAAAAGCAGGTTCTGCCGACCGGCAGAAGGTATATTTGGGTCGAAAAGTAGGTTCTGCCGGTCGGCAGAAGGTACTTTCCTGTCAAAACGGCACAAAATACTCTATGCTCTGCCAAAATGACACAAGTTGAGAGTTGAAAGTTGAGAGTTTTAGACTTTGAGAACATAGACTTTTAGACAATAGACAAAGAAAAGGGGCGAACACATCGGTTCGTCCCTTTTCTTTGTCTATTGTCTTTTGTCTTCCGTCTATGTTCTCACGTCTATGTTCTCACGTAATTCGTAATTCGTAATTCGTAATTAAAAAGAGAAGCTGCCGGCGTTGGTATGGAAGATACAGTATTCCTGCGTGAGTTCCGCGACTATATGATTAAGCCGGATTTTGTTACTGTCGGTTAAAAAGATTTGACCGAATGTCTCGTGGGCGACTAAGGTTATCAATTGCTCGACACGGCGCTCGTCGAGCTTGTCAAAAATATCATCGAGCAGCAAAAGAGGCTGGCAGCCGTTGTATTGCTTGAGATATTCGTATTGCGCTAATTTGAGAGCTATAAGAAAAGTCTTCTGCTGCCCTTGCGAGCCGATTCGCCGCAGGGCATAGCCGCCAAGCTGCATGGCGATGTCGTCGCGATGAATGCCGACGGTGGTATGCTGCATTATACGGTCGCGTTCGGCATTGGCACGCAGCAATTCGCCGAGCGGCGCATCGTCTAACGCCGAACGATATACGAGCGTAACCTGCTCTTTGTTTTCCGAGAGGGTCTTATAGAGGGCTGTAAAAAACGGTTGCAGTCCGGTTATCAGTGCCTTTCGGCGGGCATAAATAAGCTGTGCCGGAGGCGCAAGTTGCTCGTCGAACGCATGCAGCAGGTCGGAGCCGGCGCCTGCCGGCGTCTTAAGCAGTTTATTGCGCTGCGCGAGCAGATGATTGTAACGGGTTAAGGCATGTAAGTATTCGCGGTCGATTTGCACCAGCAGGGTGTTCAGGTATTTTCGGCGTTCTTCGCCGGCTTCGTTTATCAGTTCATTATCGGCAGGCGAAATAATAACCAGCGGAATAAACCCCAAATGATCGGACAGGCGGTCGTAGGTTTTACCGTCGCGCTTGAGTACTTTTCCTTCCCCGCGTTGCATTCCGCACGAAATAACCGTTTCGTCGCCATTCCGCTGATACCGGCCTTGCAGCAAAAAAAACGGTTCGTTGTGGCGGATATGCAGGTTATCGCTTCCGCCAAAGCAACTTTTGGCCATCGATAAATAATAAATGGCATCCAGCAAATTGGTTTTCCCCGCGCCATTATCGCCGACGATACAGTTTAGATTCGCCGAAAAATCAAGCTCGGACGCTTCAATATTTTTAAAGTTTGTGATGGATAAATGGTTTAACGTCATCGTTCTTATTCAGAAATTTAAAAAACCGCTTCTCAGAAAGGCTTTTATATACGGCACTCCGCCTGTTCCTGCCTGGCGATTCCGGAGGGACTCGAACCCACGACCCACAGCTTAGAAGGCTGTTGCTCTATCCAACTGAGCTACGGAACCCTTGTTGATTGAATATTGACGATTGAGGCGACAAAGGTAGTAAAAACTTAGGCTACGTGAAAATTTTAAATCGCGCCAGGCGCCATTGCTGCAGCCGGTAGGCTACGGCCACGCCCAGCACGCCAAAGCCATACCGGATACTGCGACGGATATTGATCGACGACGCTTCCTTAAAGTATTTCGTCGGGCAGGTGATTTCGCCAATTTCAAATCCCTTATAAAAAAGCTGCGCCAGCATCTGGTTATCGAATACAAAATCATCCGAATTAAGAGCATAATTGACCGCCAGCAGCGCCGGCCGCGAGAAGGCGCGGTAACCGGTATGGTATTCGCTTAGCTTTTGCCGCATGAGGATATTCTGCGTCCAGGTCAGCAGGCGGTTGGCAATGTACTTGTACAGCGGCATACCGCCCTGCAGCGCGCCGCGCCCCAAAATACGCGAACCCAGCACTACCGGATACACGTCGTTGGCAATCACGTAACACATCGCCGGTAGCAGCATCGGCGTGTACTGGTAGTCGGGATGCAGCATAACGACAATGTCGGCATCCAGCTCCAGCGCTTTATTGTAGCATGTTTTCTGATTGCCCCCGTAGCCGCGGTTCTGCTCGTGCCGGATTACATGTTTAATACCTAAATTCCGGGCAACCTGCACGGTGTTGTCGCGGCTTTTATCATCGACCAGTATCACCTCGTCCACTATATCCAGCGGTATTTCGCGGTAGGTTTTTTCTAATGTTGATTCGGCGTTGTAGGCCGGCAATACGACGGCAATGCGTTTTCCGTTGATCATTGTTATTTGGTTTGTATGGAAAGTAAATAGTGTGTCAGCTGTTCGATGTAGGAATGGCTGTCGGCCTCGTCGGGCATGGCGAGCAGAAACTCGTAGGGGTTGTCGGCGCTGCTGTGGCGTCCGACGCGCATCGCGGCATGTGAAAGCGTGGCGATGTACTGCAGCGGGAAGACTGGCACACGACTGAAATCAATGAGTATGTCGAACGGCGTTTCGATGAATGCGGCGATTTCGCTCGCCACCGGCCGGCCGTACCAGTTCAGCTGCGGCTTGCAAAAAAGGATTTTATTAACGGTAATGATAAACGATTTCGGTATCTCGGCTTCGGCCACGTAGCCCACCGCCTTCGTTTTGATGCCGCGTTCGGCAAGCAGGCGCATGAATTGCCCTATCTGGACATCCGTCTCCTTCGTGTAAAGATAAATCAGACCAATGGTTTTTGCCGTATGAAAATTATGAAACCGCCGCGTGCAAACCGCCTGCCTGCTTCGTTTTTTTAAGACCCTGTGGCCTATCGTTCGTTTTAATCCGGTAAACATCGCATATACTGTATAGGCTGCAAAGGTAGAGAAAAATTACGAATTAGAAATTCACGGGTACTGTGCCAGGATGTCTTTTATATGCAGGGCATCGACGCGGCCGTGCACGCGGTCGCCGATGAGCATCACCGGCGCAAGGCCGCAGGCGCCGACACAGCGGAGGCTGTCTATCGAAAATTTGCCGTCGGGAGTAATGCCGCCGATGTCGATGTCCAATTCCTTTTTCAGGGCTTCCACTATTTTCTCCGACCCGCGCACGTAGCAGGCCGTTCCGAGGCATACCGAGATAGGGTATTTCCCTTTCGGCTGCATGGTGAAAAAGGTGTAGAACGTAACGATGCCATAGACTTTCGCCGCCGGGATACGCAGCTCACCGGCCACGACCGCCTGCACTTCGGGGGGCAGGTAGCCGAATGCTTCCTGTGTTTTATGCAGGATATTGATGAGTTCGCCTTCGTCGTTGTGAAACGACTGGCAGATGTTTTTTATCGCCTGCACCTGACAGGCTTTTAAGCCCGCACCGGCTCCGTTGGAGCTGCCGGCGGGCGCTTCGCGTTCGTTATAATTTACACTATCCATATCAAAATAAAATTTTAACGCTCAACGCTCAATTTTAACCGACCTGTCGAAATAGCGGGTATGCAGCAGGCGGTGGGCTTTTTCGCTGAGCGGGTGGTCTAAAAATTCGCTGTACAGTTGTTGAATGCAGGGGTTTTCGTGCGATTTGCGGAGGGGCTTTTGTGCGTCTTCGCGGTACAGTGCCTGCCGGCGTGCGCGGATGACATCGGCATTGCCCAGGTGCAGCGGCTGGCCGCCGCCGCCGACACAGCCGCCCGGGCAGGCCATAATTTCGATAGCATGAAAATGGTACATACCGGCGCGGATGCCGTCGAGCAGCTTCCGGGCATTGCCCAGCTGGTGTGCGATACCGATATGTATCGGTGTGCCGTTGAAATCGACCGATGCGGTACGGATGCCTTCCATCCCGCGGAGTTCCTGAAAATCGACCCGTTCTAATTGGCGTCCGGTAAACAGTTCGCAGGCGGTACGGGTGGCGGCTTCGATGACTCCGCCGGTGGTGCCGAAGATAACGCCGGCGCCGGTCGATTCGCCCATCGGCGCGTCAAAATCTTCGTCGGGAAGGGTATTGAAACGGATGTTCGCTTCTTTGATTAAATGCGCCAGTTCGCGTGTCGAGAGGGCAAAATCGACGTCGGGATTGCCATCGACTTTAAACTCGTTGCGGCGGCATTCGTACTTCTTGGCTAAGCAGGGCATGATGGATACGACAACCAGATTGTCGCGGCGGACGCCCAGCCGGTCGGCCAGGAAGGTTTTGGCGATAGCGCCGAACATCTGCTGGGGCGAGCGGGCGGTCGATGGCACGTCGAGCATGTCGGGGTAGTTCTGTTCAAAGAAATTAACCCAGGCCGGGCAACACGAAGTGAGGATCGGCAGCTTCACCTTCCTGTCGCCTTCGAGCATCCGCCGGAGGCGTGCCAGCAGTTCGGCGCCTTCTTCCATGATGGTGAGGTCGGCGGCAAAGTCGGTATCGAATACATAATCGAATCCTATTTGCCGGAGGGCAGCTACCATTTTTCCGGTAACGAGCGTGCCGGGCGCCATGCCGAATTCTTCGCCCAGCGCAGCCCGCACGGCTGGGGCTGTCTGTACGACGACTGTTTTCGTCGGGTCGGCTAATGCGCGGATGACGCGCGATGTGTGATCGACTTCGGTCAGTGCGCCCGTGGGGCATACGGCCACGCATTGCCCGCAGAAGGTACAGGGGGAGTCCTGCAAATCCTGCTCGAAGGCCGGCGCCACTACGGCCATAAAGCCGCGATTGACGGCACTCAGGGCGCCGACGGTTTGTACCGTATTGCAGACTGTTTCGCACCGGCGGCACATTACGCATTTGTCCATATCGCGGATAATCGACGGGGAGTGGTCTTTGCGGTAGGTCGATACTTCGGCGTTTTCGACCGCATGGATTTCGCGAATGCCCAAGCATACGGCCAGATTTTGCAGTTCACAGCGTCCCGACTTCGGGCAAATCAGGCAGTCTTTCGGATGGTCGGATAGCAGCAGTTCGAGGACTGTTTTGCGGGCGTTGAGAACCCGCGGCGAGCTGGTTTTGACGATCATTCCGTCGGCACATAGCGTTGCGCACGAGGGCGCAAGATTGCGGCGGCCTTCGATTTCGACTACACAGATGCGGCAACCGGCCGGCTTATTTTCGATCCCCAGTGTTTCAAGGTTCAGGTAGCACAACCGCGGGATTATAATGCCGGCCTGCTTTGCCGCTTCGTACACTGTCGTGCCGCCGGCTACATCTATGGGTTTATTGTCTATTGTCAGTTTCATGTTGTTGATGGCAGATTGTAGATTCTGGTTGGTAGGTATTGGATTTTTGACGGTCGCCATGCGTAATTTTACTTTCTAATTCACCTGTATGGCTTCGAACTTGCATTTTTCGATGCAGGCGCCGCAGCGGATACATTTGTTTTGGATGATACTGTGTGCCTGTCTCCGTTCTCCGACGATGGCATTGACCGCGCAGCTTCTGGCGCAGGCGGTGCAGCCGGTACATTTTTCGGGGAGGATAAAATAATGCTTCAATGCCTTGCATTGTCCGGCGGGGCATTTATGATCGAATATGTGTGCTTCGTATTCGCTTCGGAAGTTATCGAGTGTCGAGAGGACGGGGTTGGGCGAGGTTTGTCCTAATCCGCACAGTGCCGTATCCTTAATCACGGTACTTAAGTTGCGCATATATTCCAGGTCGTCGGCGGTGCCGTGGCCGAGGGTTATTTTGCGCAGCACTTCGTAGAGGCGTTTATTACCGATTCGGCAGGGAGCGCATTTCCCGCAGGATTCATCGACGGTAAATTCGAGGTAGAATTTAGCGATCGAAACCATGCAGTCGTCTTCGTCCATGACAATCATACCGCCGGAACCCATCATCGAGCCGGCGGCAAGCAGGGTATCGAAGTCAATGGGTGTATCGAGGTGTTTTTCGGTAAGGCATCCTCCCGAGGGGCCGCCGGTCTGCACGGCTTTGAAGCGTTTACCATCCTTTATGCCGCCGCCGATTTCGAAGATAACTTCGCGCAGCGTGATACCCATCGGCACTTCAATGAGGCCGACGTTATTAATTTTCCCCGCCAGGGCAAATACTTTCGTTCCTTTCGAGCGTTCCGAGCCAATGCCGGCGAACCAGTCGGCGCCTTTGAGGAAAATGACCGGGATATTAGCGAATGTTTCGACGTTATTGACATTCGTCGGTTGTCCTCGATAGCCCGACTCGGCGGGGTAAGGTGGTTTGACGGTCGGTTCGCCGCGCCGGCCTTCCATCGAGCGAATCAGCGCCGTTTCTTCTCCGCAGACGAAGGCGCCGGCGCCATAGCGTAGCTCGATGTCAAAATCAAAACCGGTTCCCATAATATCGGCGCCCAGCAATCCGCATGCGCGTGCCTGTCCGATAGCTACCTCCAGCCGGTGGATGGCCAGCGGGTATTCGGCACGGATATATATCAGCCCCCGGTCGGCGCCGATACAGTACCCGCAAATCATCATCGCTTCGAGGATCGAATGCGGGTCGCCTTCGAGGATTGAGCGGTCCATGAATGCTCCCGGGTCGCCCTCGTCGGCATTGCAGACGACATATTTCCGGTCGGCCTGCCGGCCGCAGGCGATTTCCCATTTCAGTCCCGTAGGGAAACCGCCGCCGCCGCGTCCGCGAAGCCCCGAGCGTTTGACGACGTCGATTGCCGCCCGGGGCGAATAATCCGAAAGCACTGTCGCCAGTGCCGCATAGCCGTCGCGGGCGATATATTCGTCAATATTTTCGGGATCAATAAAACCGCAGTTACGCAGGGCAACCCGCAGCTGTTTACGGTAGAAGCCCATCTGCTTCGCGTCGCTCACGGGGGTTTTATGCTGGGGGTCGGTATAGAGTAGCCGCGCGACCTGCCGTCCTTTGAGGACATGTTCGGCCACTATCTCGGCGGCATCGGCGGGCGTAACGCCGGTGTAGAATGTATTGTCGGGCATGACTTTTACAATCGGTCCCTGTTCACAGAAACCGAAACAGCCGGTAGCGACCACCTGTGCTTCGTCCGAGAGGCCTGCGGCTGTGAGCGATGCGCGCAGGCTTTCGACGACCGCGGCGCTTTCCGATGCCCGGCAGCCCGTGCCGCCGCATACTAACAGGTGTATTTTATAAATGGCCATACGTTGACTGATTTCCTGTTAAATGCGTTCGTAATTCTGCGGTATGATACCGTCTAAAAGCTCGCCCCGCTTAATATATTTTTCGATAATATCAATGGCCTTCCGGGCATCAACGCGCCCGAAGACCACCGCTTCTTTGCCCGGCAAGTGGACTTCCACCGTCGGTTCGGAATGGCAGTAACCCATGCACCCTGTTTGAGTTACAATAACCGGCAGGGCTTCGGCGGCTGTCCGTTCTATCAGCGTGTTCATCACGGCTCGTGCGCCGGCGGCAATGCCGCATGTCGCCATCGCCACTTTGATTTGCACGAGGCTCTCGGGAGCGTTGCTTTTTTCGCGCAGCCGGAGCTGGCTTTCAAGCTCCTGTCTCTTTTTTCGCAGGTCGTCCAGCGACTTGATTTTCTCCATTGTTTTTTCGTTTTGTTGAGATTTGAGGCGATAAAGATAGCTTTTTTTTGCAATCCGCGCAAATTTTTGATTTTGGATGCTGTTCGTTCGGCCTCCGATGCTGTTCGTTCGACCTTCGATTTTGAACGAGTCTATTTTCGGTTACTGTTCCGGGCGCGTCCTTCGGAGGGGTAATTTTCATAGCCTTCGGAAAGCGATCTTCGGTGAACGGAAACCATCATCAATGCATCGCGATAAAGATGATCCTTATTTGACAGTTTAAAATATATACTGATTTTAAAAAAAAAGATTATAAGTATTATTCTTTTATGTCTTTATCGTATATTTTAATGCTAATCTTTAAAATTACCTTCCGCAAGAAAAAAGAAAATAACCCCTGGATTTAAAAATTAAATCCCGCGCTTTTGACGTCTAATGTCTAAAATCTGTCATTATTTCTTCAGGAGACTGTGCTTTCGTCCGTAAGTAAAATAGATCACGAAGCCGGCGAGCGTCCAAATGATTAGCCGCATCCATGTCGCGCCCGGCAGAGAAGCCATCTGCAGAATGCAGAAAAATGCCCCCAGCGGCGGAATCACCCAAACGAACGGAACCTTAAACGGCCGGACAAGATGCGCATGCGTCCGCCGAAGGATGATAACGGAAATGCAGACAATCGCAAACGCCATCAGCGTGCCGATCGATACCAGCTCGCTTAACGCACTTAACGGCAAAAGACCGGCAATGATCCCGGTAACAATACCGGCAAAAATCGTTGCATTCTGCGGCGTGCCGCGCCGACTGACTTTCGCAAAAAGCCGTGGCAACAGCCCGTCGCGCGAAATGGCATAGTAAATCCGCGACTGTCCCATCATCATCACCAAAATCACCGAACTGATACCCGCAATAGCCCCCAGTTTAATAAAGGGACTCATCCACGCCAACCCTTTGCCGACCTTATCAATCGCTACCGCAATCGGCGCATCGACATTCAGCTCCGTATAATTGACGATGCCCGTCAGTACCGCCGTAACCGCCACATACAGCAGGGCGCATACGATGAGCGAAATCAGGATTCCCCGGGGCATGTCCCGCTGGGGATTGCGGGTTTCCTGCGCCGCCGTCGAAAGCGTATCAAAGCCAAGATAGGCGAAGAATACCACCGCCGCACCGCGCAGAATACCGCTAAAACCGAACTCACCAAAGGTTCCGGTATTTTCGGGGATGTACGGCGTCCAGTTTGCCGTATCAATATACGACAGCCCGAAGCCGACGAAGAGCAGGATTACCAGCACTTTTATCGCCACAATTACATTATTGACCCACGCCGACTGTCGGATGCCGCCAAGCAACAATACCGTTATTACGGCAACGATACACACCGCCGGGAAATTGATAATACTGCCCGTCCAGACCCACCCGTCGCCGGTGTGCGCCAGCGTCGATTGCGCTAACTGCGGCGGCACGTCGATGCCCCACCCCGAGAGCAGGCTCTGCATGTAACCCGACCAGCCAACCGCTACCGTCGAACAGGCAAACAAGTATTCGAGGATCAGATCCCACCCGATAAACCATGCAAGGAACTCGCCCATCGTTGCATAACTGTACGAATACACGCTTCCCGAAACGGGAATCATGGCGGCAAATTCGGCGTAACAGAAGCCGGCAAAGATGCACCCAAGCGCCGAGATAACAAACGAAACCGTAAGAGCCGGCCCCGCATACTGGGCTGCAGCCTGCCCGGTGAGGACAAAAATACCGGTGCCAACAATCGCTCCAATCCCGAGCGCAACAAGGTTCGTCGCCGTAAGCGTCCGTTTCAGCCCGCCGCTGGTCGAGCCGGCATCCCGCAGCATCGCGGTAATGTCTTTCTTTCTAAAAAGGGTATTCGACATAAAAATCATTTGTAAATGGCTGCAAAAGTACGGAAATTTATGGACAGTGGGATTGACCCGCCGGCATGCAGCCGTTCATCCCTTCAATCGTGCAGTGGCTCGACGATGCAACCAATTTTTTTCGTACCTTTGCCAACCGAAACAAAACCCTGTTATTTAATATAAATTACAATCGTTTAACAATGCAACCCACACTATTAATTATGGCCGCCGGCATGGGCAGCCGTTACGGAGGACTGAAACAGCTTGACGGCGTAGGGCCGCACGGCGAAGTTATTATGGATTATTCGATTTACGATGCCCTGCGCGCCGGCTTCGGCAAAGTCGTATTTATTGTCCGCCGCTCATTCGAACCGGAGTTTGGCGAATTTACCCGCCGCTTTGGCGGCAAAGTCGCTTACGAAATCGTAGAGCAGGAAATCGAAACCGTCCCTCCGGGGTATAGCTACGCGCCGGAGCGGGTTAAGCCCTGGGGTACCAACCACGCCATCCTGATGGCCGCGCCGGTGATCCGCGAACCCTTCGCCGCCATCAATGCCGACGATTACTACGGCGTCGATTCCTTCCGCGTGATGGCGGCTCATTTGAACACCCTCACGTCGGCGCAAAACCGCTATTGTATGGTCGGTTTTCAGGTTGGAAATACCCTGTCGGAAACGGGCGGCGTTACGCGCGGCGTCTGCGAAGTAAACGATGCCGGCGAGCTGACCGGCGTCGTCGAGCGTTTTCAAATCAAACGCACCGCCGGACAAATTTACTATGCGGACGAAACCGACCAGCCCGTCGCCATCCCCGACGATACCCCGGTGTCGATGAACATGTGGGGCTTTACGCCCGACTACTTCGCCCATTCCGAAGCGCTGTTCAAGGAATTTCTGCAGGCGTCCGGACAGAATCCCAAATCGGAATTTTTTATTCCATACGCCGTCAATGAACTTATTCAGCGGGGTATTGCCTCCGTGCGCGTGCTGTCCACCACTTCGCAATGGTTCGGCATCACTTATAAGGACGACCGCCCCGCCGTAGTCCAGCGCTTGCAGGAACTGCACAACGCCGGCACGTACCCCGAAAGGCTGTTTTAGAGAGGCGATGATTTCCGTATTTCACACATTCAGCATACCATCATCATGACAACATTAACACTTACCGTAGATGACAGCTCCGTAGCCGGAGAACACTTTATCGGGTTGCTTGAGGAATGCCATCTACAACCGGACTGGTTGCCCATTTGGCAACAGAACGATACATACAGCGTTGATACTGCCCTTGCTGGCCACGGCTGCATACGTTGATTTAGTTTAGAAAAAAGTGCCAGATGATTGATAAAAACACCATACATGCAATCCTTGCCGCCGCCGACATCAAAGACGTCATCGGCGATTTTCTGACACTGAAGAAGCGCGGCGCGAACTACTGGGCGTGCTGTCCTTTTCATGGCGAGAAAACGCCGTCGTTCAGCGTCTCGCCGGCGAAGGGTATTTATAAGTGCTTTGGTTGCGGAGTGGCCGGTAATGTCGTCAGCTTTGTAATGGCACACGAAAGCCTGACCTACGTGGAAGCCCTCAAATACCTCGCCCGGAAATACAACATCGAAATACGCGAGCGCGAATTGACCCCCGAAGAACAAAAGGAGAACAATAACCGCGAAAGCATGATGGTGCTTTCGTCCTATGCACAGGATTATTTTAGCGAACAGCTGTGGGTCAGTCCAGCCGGCCAGGCAATCGGACTGAGCTATTTCCGCGAACGCGGGTTCTCCGACCCGGTTATTCGCAAATTCCAGTTAGGCTACTCGCCCGACATGCGGACTGCCTTTAGCGATATGGCGCTGAAAGCCGGCTACAAAAAAGAATTTTTAGTCGCCACGGGGCTTTCCATCGAAGGGGACCATGGGCTGTTCGACCGCTTCGCCGGGCGCGTGATGTTCCCCATTCATTCGCTAAGCGGCCGCGTCATTGCCTTTGGCGCACGGACACTGCGACAGGACAAGAACGTCGCCAAATACCTCAACTCGCCCGAAAGCGAAATATACAGCAAAACCTTTGTCCTATACGGCATCTTTCAGGCGAAGAACACCATTGTCCGCTCCCAGCAATGTTATCTGGTCGAAGGCTATACCGACGTCATCTCTATGCACCAGGCGGGTATTGAGAATGTCGTGGCATCGAGCGGCACCTCATTGACTATCGAACAAATCCGCCTCATCAAACGCTTCACCCCCAACGTAACCGTCCTTTACGACGGCGACGCGGCGGGCATCAAAGCCTCTTTACGCGGCATCGATATGCTACTCGAAGAAGGCATGAACGTCAAAGTCGCCCTCTTCCCCGACGGCGAAGACCCCGACTCGTTCGCCCGCAAGCACAGCAGCAGCGAATTTGAAACGTTCCTCAAAGATAATGAACAGGACTTTATCTCATTCAAAACAAAACTCCTTAGCAACGCCGCTAAAAATGATCCTCTTCGCCGCGCCGAACTGATTAAGGATGTCGTACGAAGCATCGGCGCCATTCCCGACGCCATCACCCGCACGGTTTACGTCAAAGAATGCAGCCGGCTGATGGACATCGACGAAGACGTGTTGATGCGGGAAGTAGCCAAACTCCGCCGCGAAAAACTCTACGATGGCAACCGCCCTCCCGCGCCCGCCGGCGAAACTCCCACGCCGGAAACGCCTCCTCCATCTGTTCCCCTGCCCGGATTTATAGAGCCGAACAGCTACTTCGCCAGTTCCGAAGAAGAAATCATTTACTACTTATTGAAATACGGTACGAATCCGCTATTCACAAGAATCGGCGAGGACAACGAAACGCACATCGTAAACGTATCCGAATATATTATGACCGAATTGCTGAACGACGATTTGAAATTTACCAACCTCCACTACCGCCAACTTTTCGAGGAATACGCCGGCCTTACGGAACACGACAATCAGGCATACATCAAGCACTTCATCCATCATCCCGACGCCCGTTTATCGACCCTCGCCATTCATATTATGGATAAACTGCCGCCGCTGACGGTCGAAGACTACATCAACTCGACCGCGCCGGAATCGCTGCAATTACTGCACACAATCCCCAAAGTGATATTAGTCTATAAGTCCCGCATTATAGAAGTAGCAGCCAAATCGCTTATGCAACAGCAACTGGACGCGCAAACCGCTAACGACAAAGCACAAGTACAAATGTTATCGGAACGGATAGCACAACTGCACGAAACCCGTACACGCCTGTCGAAAGACCTGAAGCGGTTAATATTTTAATATCATGGAGACATTTAATAAAAAATAATTTGTTGTATATCAATAGATGTAAAAATGTTTTTATTCAATATTTGCATCTTTCAGGAAAACTTTATACCTTTGCACCCTGTTTTCCTGAATGCCGCAATACCGTTTTTTGGATTGTATACAGGTAAAAACATCGACTATAATTTAGTGAATTGTCAGTTTTTAGTAGCTGCCGGCAGCGACCGGGCGAAAAAAAATCATGTCGAAAAGAATAAGATGTATCAAACGCACGCAGAAATAGCCGTCGGCGGCTAAAACGTCGTCGGTGCGTTGTTAGAAGGCGGGAACAACCGGCAAGGGGCAAAGCCTTTCAGGATATTCGGCGGTGTAATAATGTATATTATTACAGTAAGGTGCTTAAAACAGGTAAAAGACTTATTTAATTAATTATTAAAAATTTTAAACTCATTACACAAATGAAACTTTTGTATCCGGCAGAACATTTAAACTGCTACATGTATAATAACAATGGCGGTTTGCCGATTGTTGATTATGTAAAAAAATCGAAGGGGGATGTCTTTGAATTAGATGAACCCCATTTAGAAATTGTATTCCTCCTGGAAGGAAAGCTGGAATTTTCTTATGGAAAATACCTGAATCAATCGTTTAAGAAAGGCGAGATATTGCTTTTGCCTGCTAAAACACGGTGTGTTGTGAAAACAGAAGAAGATGTGTCGGCCATTATTCTTCGGGTACGTAACAAAATCAATTTTTGTAATCATTTCCCGCTGGAAATGCTGTACGAAAATAAGAAAAAATATGCTGTGTCGAATATGCCTCACCTCTTGAAAATTAATGCGAGAGTGGCGGCCTACTTGAAACTGCTGATTACTTCGCTCGACGATGGCCTGAAATGTCTCTATTTTCAAGAGATTAAACAACGGGAATTACTCTTTTACATGCGCGCTTATTATCCGAAGGAAGAGCTGCTGGCGTTTTTTTATCCTATACTAAATAGCGACATCAGTTTTTCGGAACAGGTGTATAAGCATATTGATAAAGTGAAGAGACTCGAAGAACTGGCGCTCGTTACCAACTACAGTTTATCGGGCTTTAAGAAGCGCTTTATGAAAGTGTTTGGTATGCCTGCCTACCAGTGGCTATCGCAGGAAAAAGCCAAACGGATTTACCATGACATCAACTGTACGAAGAAAACATTTAAGGAATTGTCGATTGCTTACGAGTTTTCCTCGTCGGCACATTTTAACAGTTTTTGCAAGAAAGCGTTTGGCGTATCGCCAAGCAAAATACGCAATCAGAATATCGACAGGATAGCCGACATCCTGCCGCTGTTGCCGTCGAGAGCAAAAACAAAGGTAAAATCAAAAATCAAAGCCAAAACAACGGCCACAAAGTAGAACTCGCACATAAACGGTTCGCATAGCCAAAACGGACGTCCGGATACTAAAACGGACGTCCGTTTTGGCTATGCGAACCCATGAACCGGCCATAGTAGCGGTATTTCGGGGGGGGAGACTATTTCAAGTTCTGCATATATTCCGGCAGGTTTACATCGCGGGAGAGGTTCATTTTCTTGCGTAAGCGGTAGCGGTTTACTTCTACGCCACGGACAGTAACACTCAATAACGGCGCAATTTCTTTCGACGACAGGTTCATTTTCAGGTACGCGCAGAGGATTTTGTCGCTACGGCTCAGTTGCGGAAACCGTTCGTCCAGCAGTTTGAAAAAGTCCTGATGGATAAGGTTGAAATTGGATTCAAACACCTTGTAGTCGTTATCGGTTGCGATGTTGGTGTTGATTTGGTTGATAAGCCGGGTTACTCTTTGTTTGACGGATGCCAATTCCTTCTTTTCGTCAATGTCTTTGGAAATACCGTAGGCGCTTTTCCTGACTTCTTCAAGAATCTCGTTTTTGTGGATAACATTCAGGATATATCCGCTAAGTTCCTGTGTTTTGAAGTTCAATTCGGCTTGCAGGTTTTTGGTCTGCAGGGCGTATATTTCCTGGTCTTTTACCTTTGTCTCTTCGCGGTGCCGCCGGGTTTGGGCGATGAGTTCCTGCCGTTTCAGGCGGATAATCTGCTTCTGCTTCCCGATTGTTTTTTCATATATAATATATAATGCCGCCAGTATTAGCGCTATATATACGGCAAACGCGATGGCCGACCGGTGCCATGGCGGCCGTATTTCGAAGTCCATGACGGCGCTGTATCCGTCTTGCATATGGCCGCCGGCAATAGCTTTTACTTCAAACGTGTAGCGGCCTTCGTGCAAGTTGGTATATTCCTTAAATGTATTGGGAGAGGGGATGCTCCATTCTTTGTCGATGCCCTTTAACCGACAGGTGTACAGGATGTCAGACCGGAGCGGGAAGGCGGCGGCGGCAAAGCGGATCATCACCGAGTTCTGCGAATAGGGCAATGCCACCGATGGCAGGGCATTGTTGTAGCAGATGATACTGTCGTTCTTGCTGCTACCGAACTCCCTGATATACGTCGGCACGGGCGGAACCGGGCGTTCCTTCGAGAAATCGACCTTCATAAACGCATTATCGACGGAGACGATGGCGACTGTGGAGTCGAGCAGCCACACGTTTTCATAGTGATTAATCAGCTCGTTGCATAGCCCGGTATTGTACACCGGTTGGTACCGGCCGTCCTTAAAAGGACGCACTTTCAGTCGGAGGTCGGATACGAACCAGATGTTTTTCATCGGATCGATCGACAAGTATTCGTAGTAGCGCTGGCCATCGAGCAGCGCCTCTAACTGCGGGTAGCGGATGAAGCTATCGGAAAGGCGATTGTATTGGTAGATGCCGTCTTTGGCGCAAAAAGCGATGCTGTTATCGATCCGCCGGAAGTAGCCGTTCGGCCAGCAGACCACAGGGCCGGGGTAGAGCTTGGTATCGGCAATGGCGGTCAGCCCTGCGTTGAAGCGGATCTTTCGGATATGGTTGCCGGTATTGGCTATCCAAAAGTTTCCCTGTTCGTCGTCTTCCAAGAGGCCTCTTGCGGAGTCGAAGAAGTCGGGAATGGTATAGGCAAAGCACCAGCGATGGTCGTGTTTCTCGAGGATGCACAGGCCGTCGTAGGTGGCGGCTATTAGCTTATCGCGATGGGCTGCCGGAGCGTACACTTCCCAGACGCCGGGGAGGTTGATTTTATAGGATTCGGAGGCATTGATGACGATGATCCCGTTGTCGCCCGAACAGAATAAGGAGTGGTCGATGGTTGCCATCGACCATATCTGCCCTTCCGAACCGGGGAGCAATCGGTATCCGCCGTCAGGCGTGAGGATATATAATCCTTGGTTGGTGCCGAAATAGAACCTGCCGCAGTACTCTGCCGAGCAATACCCGGTGCCGATAGGCGATAGCGTGGCAAAAAGCGGCCGCGTAGCGCTGTTTAGGTCGATGTAGCTGATGCCCTTGTCAAGCCCCAGCCACAGGTTCCCGTCACGGTCGAAATAAGAGCACAGCACGGTATTGTTGTGTAACCCGTTCCGAAGGTTAAACCACTCGCTGCCGTCCGGCTGTTCCACGTCGAATACAAAGGCACCGTGCTGTACGGAACCTAAGATTATTTTGGAGCCGGACATGGTGGCGCCAAACAGCCGGCTACTGCTGATAAAGCTGTCGGCAACGGAACAGAACGGCTGTACGGTATGCTCGTCGAGCAGATATAGGCCGGCGTCGGCGGTAACGGCCAGGAGGCGGCCGGGATGGGGAAGGAACCCGACAAACTTGCTGTTACGTAGCGTGGCCGAAGGGCTTAGGAGGACAAGCTGGCTGCGCTCTAAGAAGAAGATGCCTTCGGTAGTGCCTACGTAGAGGCGGTTGTGGATGATTCCGGAGTGGTCGATTTTCCGCTCCACGGGGATCATCTCCACCAGCGTGGTATCGGTGTAAACAAGGATGTGCCGGTCGCTTACGAAGTAGGTATGCACGGTGTCGGAGAGGATGTTCCACGTCTCTCCCCCCCAGTTTTTCACGCCGGCCGATAGGGAGTGATAGGCGAGCCGCCCGGTATCATCGGGTTCGAAAAACCCGTATTCGGAACTGCCTCCGACGAAGATTCGGTCGCCGATTATCTTCAGCGACCGGACAATCTCATTCCGCACCGGGTATAGCGACCAGCCGATGCCGTCGAACTCGAGCAGCCCCTGGTTATTGGCGGCATAGATCCAGCCGATAGAGGATTGTGTTATCATCCACGTTTGAAATCCCGCCTTGTATTGGCTTCGCTCGAAGTTGACGATTCTGCGCTGCCATTCGGGCGAAGCCTGACTAGCGACTGGCCACAGGATCAACAGTCCTATTATACATAAATATTTCATACTATTCTGCTTCATACTTTATGTTTTAATGGTGTCTAATTATTTCGCCTGCCGGCGGATAAAACCATTGTTTGCCGGCAGCTAACCGTTTTGCCCGTCGGCGGGCATCCGACTTGCCCGTTGGCGGGCGTTACTTTAACTGTTACCTTCTCGTCCGGCGCCATTGCTGCCGGTGCTACGACCAATAATGACGAGGGATGATTGACAAGTATATCGAGCGTCGGCACCGGATAGACGGTTCCAGCGTTCGACAGGCTTACGAACTCGATACCGACCCCTTCCCCGCCGCTCACTACCTTCATATTGCGGCCACTGATGCGTACCGTCGCCTTGTCGCGTTACCTTGCTGTTCGTTGTTGCTGTTTTCACGTCATACAAACTGCTAATGAATATTGGGCTTGCCTGCCCGGCATGGTGCAGGGGGATATTCTTTGCTATGCGGCACAGTTCCTTCGACGGTGTGATCCATATCGCGGCTTCGGTGGGGTACTCACCTTCGGCATAGTGTCCCGGGATGGAAGGATGGAAATGCACCAATAGCAGATTGATAGCGCCTCCTCCGGCCTCGATCCATTCCATTTCTATCTCATCGGTAGCCTCGATTGTCGTCAGCGCTTCGGGCATGTTGATGCCAATGTTCCAGCCGGCGAGCGTCTCTGCAAGGTCGTCGGTTGTATATACACGCACATTTACGGAATGGGCGGTGCTTTCGTTCGTCAGCTCGTTCGTCAGCCGGTTCATTTCCAGTACGTATCGTATCATAATGTCTTTAGCTGTTCTTCTATAGCCTTAATTCTTGCTTCGCCGTCGGCCTGCTTTTTGCGCTCGAGGGCAATCACCTGCTCGGGAGCATTTTGAACAAAGCCGGTGTTCGACAGTTTGTGTTTCACCGAAGCCACAAACTTCTGTTGGTATTCGAGGTCGGCTTGCAGTTTGAGGCGTTCATCGTCGAGGTTAATCTTCGCGCCAAGCGGCACCAGAAATTCGGTAGTGCCGACAAGGAAGGAGGCCACATTGCACCCGCCCTCCGGCGTGCCGGGAACAATGACGCTCAGGTTGGCCATCTTTTGAAGGAGCGGGAAGAGGTGCGCGTCGGCCTCGCCCTTTACATAGAGAGCCAGCGGTTCTTTGGGAGCGATGCTTCGCATCTGGCGGATGGTACGGATCGCGGCGATGGCCTGCCGGATGACTTCGAAGCGGGCGAGACAGCTGTCGTCGAAGCTATCGGCGTAAGGCTGCGGCTGGGTCATCAGGCTTTCGCCGTCTCGGCGCGGGTTCAGGTGCTGCCATATCTCTTCGGAAATGAAGGGCATAAAGGGGTGCAGGAGGCGCATCAGATAGTCGAAGAAAAGACGGGCGGTGTCGAGCGTCTTTTGGTCGATCGCCTGCCCCGCAGGGGGTTTGATTATCTCGAGGTACCACGCGCAGAAGTCGTCCCAGAAGAGCTTGTAGAGCGCCATCAGTGCCTCGGAGAGCCGGTACTTGGAGAAGTCGTCGTCGATGTCGGCGGCGGCCTTGCGTAGCACCTGCCTGAACCATTCGCCGGCTTGCGCCGAATGCGCCGGTTGCGGGAGACTGCTGTCGGCCTGCCAACCGTTCAGCAACCGGAAGGCATTCCATATTTTATTGCAGAAGTTGCGCCCCTGTTCGCACAGTGCCTCGTCAAAGGGCAGGTCGTTGCCTGCGGGCGAAGTGAGGAGCATCCCCATACGCACGCCGTCGGCGCCATAGCGTTCGATGAGCGTGAGCGGGTCGGGTGAATTACCGAGCGACTTCGACATCTTGCGCCCGGCCTTGTCGCGTACAATCCCCGTAAGATATACGTTTTTGAACGGATAACCGCCCGCCCACTCATACCCTGCCATCAGCATCCGGGCTACCCAGAAGAATAATATCTCGGGAGCGGTAACCAGGTCCGACGTCGGATAATAATACTGCAGGTCGATGTTCGGATCGACGTCCTCGCCACTGCCCGGCACCTCGGGGTCGAACACCGCAATCGGCCACAGCCACGACGAGAACCATGTGTCCAGGCAATCGCCGTCCTGCTGCAAATCGGTCTCCGTGAGGGACTTATTTTTTGTGAGGGCTTTGGCCTGTTTCAGGGCATCCGCCGCATCGGCGGCTACCACAAAGCGTCCGTCGGGCAGATACCACGCCGGAATGCGATGCCCCCACCACAGTTGCCGCGAGATACACCAGTCCTTAATGGTTTCCATCCAGTGGCGGTAGGTGTTTTTGAATTTCGCGGGATGCAGCATCACCTCGTTGTTCATCATGGCCTCCAATGCGGGTTCGGCCAGTTCGCCCATCTTGACGAACCATTGCATCGACAGCTTCGGCTCGATGGCCACGTCGGTACGTTCCGAAAAGCCTACGTTATGCGCGTAGCGCTCTGTCTTTTCCAGCAGTCCTGCCGCGTCGAGATCTTTCACAATCTGCTCGCGGACGGCAAAGCGGTCCTGCCCGACGTAGAGCTGCGCCTTTTCACTCAACGTGCCGTCGTCATTGAAAACGTCAATCGCTTCGAGGCAGTGCTTTTCGCCGAGGAGATAGTCATTCACATCGTGCGCTGGTGTTACTTTCAGACAGCCTGTACCGAATTCGATGTCGATATATTCATCCTCAATAATCGGCACTTCGCGGTTTATGAGCGGCACTATGACCGTCTTCCCGCGCAGCCGGGCGTTTTTCGGGTCGTTCGGATGAATAGCCACCGCCGTATCGCCCATGATGGTTTCGGGTCGTGTGGTGGCCACAACGCAGTAGTCGTCTCCCGTGGCGCTGGTGCTTTCTTTTATTTTATACCTTATATAATATAGTGTCCCCTGCACCTCCTTATGGACAACTTCCTCGTCACTCACGGCCGTCAGCGCTTTCGGGTCCCAGTTGACCATACGCACGCCGCGGTAAATCTTCCCTTTGTTGAACAGATCGACAAACACACGAATCACGCTTCGCGAATAGGCTTCGTTCATCGTGAAGTTCACCCGATCCCAGTCGCACGAGGCGCCAAGTTTTTTCAACTGCTCCAGAATGATACCACCGTGTTTGCGCGTCCATTCCCACGCCTGTTCGACGAATTGCTCGCGGCTCAAATCGCTTTTGCGAATGCCTTCGCCCGCCAACTTAGCGACCACTCTCGCTTCCGTAGCAATCGACGCATGGTCGGTTCCGGGCACCCAGCAAGCGTTTTTACCTTGCATACGTGCACGGCGCACCAGCACATCCTGAATCGTATTGTTCAACATGTGCCCCATGTGCAGCACGCCGGTTACATTCGGTGGCGGAATGACAATTGTATAAGGCTCGCGTTCATCCGGTTCCGAATGAAATAACCGGTGATCCATCCAATAGGCATACCATTTGTCTTCTATCTCAGCCGGATTGTATTTTGCAGACACTTCCATAAATTTTTTTTGATAAATAATAAAAATTTAAAGTTGCAAAGGTACAAACTTTTTCGTGATTTGATGACAAGCCTTTTTGATATTGATTATTATATCTTTAAATTCGCTTTTTTTAGGTGCCAGATTAAACCGTGAGTCTAAAAAGGAGTCTAAAATTGTCAAACGTTGTATAAAAAATTACGACCCTTGTAAAGAAAAAGACATTCTTTTTTCATTTTTTTTTGTTCAGGTCGTTTTTATTTAGTTACTTTGCACATTAACTATGGTTGGCATAACGAGAAAAGATGGCATGAAAGGGATACGTAAAATACTGTTTAGCACGCTGTTACTACTGCTTGTCAGTACGATATGTGCCCAACAATCGCCTCAGTTTAACCTTGGATTTGCAAATCCGACGTTTGTAAATCCGGGATATGCCGGCAATAATACAGAAAACCTGTTTTGCGCTTCCGCCTACAACCGGTTGGAGCTAACAGGTTTTGACGAGGCTCCTGTTTCGACAGTGATAAACGTACAAGGGCCTATTGACATTTTGGGAGTACACAGCGGAGTGAGCCTTACGCTACAGAACGAACAGGCCGGTTTTTTGCGGGCGCCGGAGGTTAACCTCGGCTATGCTTACCGCCGGGCAGTGGGTAGCGGGCAGGTAGGGATAGGGCTTTCATTCGGGTTTATCGGCAGTTGGTATGCATCCAATTCGTGGCGATTACCAAGTGGCGGCAGCGCAGAGGGCGACCCGGCGATGCCTACGACGCAAGACAATGCCGGGATATCGTTTGACTTGGGCGCTGGCGTGTATTATTCCGATTCCCGGTGGTTCGGCGGGATATCGGCAATGCACTTGACCCGCCCGGCGTTGGGAATCGACAACAATGCGCACTATCAGCCGACGTTGTATGTTATGGGTGGATACGCCTTTTTGATAGACAGCACCACCTGGCAGCTACGGCCGATGATACACATTGTCTCCGACTTTGCACAAGTGAGTTTTAATACGGCTTGCAACGTTGTGTACGAAAATAAATATTGGGCAGGTATCAGCTACCGTTGGGGGCAAGCGATTGCCGGCATGATTGGGGTAGAAATACTCCCGGGACTGAAAGTAGCATACGCGTATGAATATGCTACTTCTGCATTGAGCCGGTTCAGCAATGGCACACACGAAATGATGTTAAGTTATTCGTTTGCCATTAGCACGGTTCGAGGCGCACAAAAATATAAAAGTGTACGATTTTTATAACCATATAGAAAAAAAAGCGAGTGTATGAAGAAGTTGCTCTATTTTACCGTTACTGTTGGATTGGTCTTTTGCGCGTATAGCTGCGGAAGGACCAGTTATGGCTACACAGGCGAATTGTCGCGAGGCACAAAGGGGACGAACAAGAAGATGAAAGAAACGCCTCCTTTTGGAATGGTCTATATACCGCAGGGTGATTACCTGATAGGCGGTAACGACCAGGACATTTTGTGGGCGATGAATGCCGTGCCGCATGGCATTACCATTAATGAATTCTGGATGGACCAGACAGAGATCACAAATCACGAATATCGTCAATTTGTGAGTTATGTGCGTGATTCCATTGCGCGGGCATTATTAGGTACTAATGATGAATCTTTTTTCCTGCAGCCGGAAGACGAAACGGAAGAACTGCCCGAAAAAAGGCCGCTGAATTGGAGTACCCGTATCAATACCCGTAAAAATGAAGACCAACGCGCCTTGTTACGGGAAATGAACTACCAGGGAGACGAAGCTATTAACGGCAGGGAATTAGATACCCGTGGATTAATATATGAATATGCATGGATAGACCTGCGGCAGGCAGCCAAAGCCCATTACGATCCGGTAGAGAAAAAATATAGCGGGACGGTGGTGAATGCCAAAGGTGAACGAGAAGAGATTAAAGACCGCAGCTCGTTTATATTACGGGAAATGACCTATGTATATCCCGATACGCTGTGCTGGATCCGCGATTTTATGATGTCGTACAACGAACCGTTTGCCACCAGCTATTTTTCTCATGTAGCGTATAATGATTATCCGGTAGTAGGTATTTCGTGGAAACAGGCCTCGGCGTTCTGCCGGTGGCGGACTGACATGTTACAGTCGGCGCCCCGAAGCAAAGGCATCCTTCGCCCGCAGGAATATCGGTTGCCCAATGAGGCGGAATGGGAATATGCGGCGCGTGGCGGCCTGAAAAATCAACTGTACCCATGGGGCGGCCCCTATACGACCAATCAGGAAGGCTGTTTCCTCGCCAATTTCAAACCGCAACGCGGCCGGTATGCCTTGGATGGCGGTGTCTATACGATGCCCGTAGGTTCTTATGAACCCAATGATTTCGGATTGTATGACATGGCCGGCAATGTAGCCGAGTGGGTAGCGGATTCGTATGACGAAGCCTCCTACAACATTCATAATGATCTGATGCCGACGTATGCTACAAGCCCCAAAGCAACTGACCACAATACTCACAAACGGAAAGTAGTCCGTGGCGGTTCATGGAAAGACATCTCCTATTTCCTGCAGTGCGGCACACGTACCTTTGAATATCAGGATTCAACCAAATCGTTTATCGGCTTCCGCTGTATCCGTTCGTATGCAGGAACGGCGCAATAACAAAACATTCATATTCAATCATCATAAATAAATAAAAAGTAATTGTATGGCTTCTATTTCTAAATTTGTAACATCAAAAGGATGGAAAAAATTAATGTCCCGCATGTATGGATGGGGCGCTGCGCTGGTTATTATCGGCGCATTGTTTAAATTGCAGCACTGGACAGGTGCCGGGATTATGCTTTCCATCGGGATGATCACCGAGTGTGTCATTTTCTTTTTCTCCGCCTTCGAGCCGTTGCCGGTCGAATACCATTGGGAAACCATTTATCCCGAATTATCCGGCGATAATCCGAATCTCGAAGACGGTTCTAATTCGTTGGCAGGAAGCAAAAACAATGCGCGCGACCGCCGTTTACAAAACGGCGTGGAGTTGACGGTTGCTCCTGAAGTAGCCGAAAACCTGCAGAAGAGCGTAGAACGCTTCAATCAATCTATCGACAGTCTGGATGCGTTGACCACTATCAGCGATGTTTCGCAGCAATTCGTAAGCGGCTTGCAACAGGCGGCTACCAATATGGGGACACTCAACGAAACCGCGCTATCGTTTGCCAATACTTATCGCGAAACCGCGCAAACCGTAGTTGATGTTTACCAGAATACCAGCAAATCCGTTAACGAACACAGCCAGCAGGCCAATGCCAATTTGGCGGTATTAAACAAAAACTTACAGGCCGTTAATACATCGTACGAATTATATTTGCAGGAACACCGCGACTATGTAGCGCACAGCAAAACATTGTTAGGCTCGATGGATTATTCGGCACAACAAGCTCAACAGTTCGACCAGCAAATGATTACTTTAAATAAATTAATCGCGGAACTCAATGTTGCCTACACTTCGGTAGTTCAAACAGTCAACGCAACGTTAAGAAGAAAATAAGCCGCTGAACGGAATGATTTCTTTACACGTTAAATTAAAAAAGGAAAGATATGGCAGGCGGTAATCTCACTCCTCGTCAAAAGATGATAAACATGATGTATTTGGTGCTAACGGCCATGTTAGCGCTGAATGTGTCGGCGGAAGTATTGAACGCGTTTGTCTTGATTGATATAGGTATTAATAAAAGTATTGGAACCATGCGCGAGAAAAACATAGCAGATATTGACGAGTTTGCTAACGCGATGGCTGATAACCATGAAAAAGTCGCGCCGTGGAAAGCAAAGGCCGATAGCGTACATACTCGGACAAACGCCTTGTACGAGCGTATTCACAATCTTAAAATAAGGCTCATACACGCCAGTGATGGAAAAGACGCACCGGCGGTAGTCAACGACTCAATATTTGTTCAATTGATAGAAGGGCAAGATAATACCGATGTGGCATCCGGTATTATGCTTGGCGAAATGAATTCGGGAGAAGCCTCCAAACTTCGTAACGAAATTAATGAATACAAACAGTATTTACTTAGTCTTATAGACCCGAACTCAATTTCGGCTCGATCGATTGAAAATGTACTGCAGCTGAAAGACCCGCCAATGACCAGCGATGGCACCAACCGAACATGGGAAGCCTCGCAGTTTGAAAGCCTGCCGCTTATTTCGGCGATTGCCCTTTTGTCGAAACAGCAAATGGATATTGTGAACTGCGAAAGCGAAGCCTTAAAGTTTCTGCAAAACCAGATTGATGCTTCAGACTTCAAATTTTCAAACATTGATGTCGCTCTTATCCCCGAATCGAAATATATATTAAAAGGGTCGGAATACAAAGCCGAAATATTTCTGGCCGCCTACGACCCCACTCAACGACCCGTATTTGTTACCGCAGGGCATGCATGGCGCTCGGGGGACAAAGGAAAAATCGAGTTTAAGCAGCTGGCAACAACGGTTGGACGGCAAAACATCAGCGGGAACGTTGAATTTGTAGGGCCTTCGGGAAAAACCATCATCCCCCTGCGATTTGAATATGAAGTGGCGGAACCGAATGTGGTGGTATCGCCGACAAAGATGAACGTCGTGTACAGAGGCATTGATAACCCGATGAGCATCTCGCTTTCGGGCGTTTCACTCGACCGCCTGGAGCCGAGCGTAACGAACGGCACTATTACCCGTCGGGGGAACGAGTTTTTCCTGCGTCCGGGCAGTGGCCGCACGTGCGACGTGTCGGTCATTCTCGACGGCAACCAAAATATGGGAACACTTTCGTTCCGTGTAAAAGATATTCCTACGCCTACAGCCGCCGTGTTCGGCATCACAACCAAAACCATCAATAAAAATGAACTGGCCGTGGCCGAAGGAGTGGTCGCCGAAATGAAAGATTTTGATTTCGATTTGAAATACGACATTACCGCCTTTACCGTATTCGTTACTATTGACGGATATGCGAATGAAGAAACATCGAGGTCAAAGTTTTTTACGGATAAACAAAAACAAATAATCAGCCGTACAAGATCCGGCCAGCGCGTTTCGTTTACCGATATTAAGGCCAAAGGCCCCGACGGGAAAGAAATAGAACTGTCGGACTTCTCACTCAGACTCAGATAAAATGATTTAATTATATGAAACAAATTACGCTTTTATTCGTTAGCCTTATCTTGTTGATAGGGAGCCTGCAGGCACAAACGCCGCAGCAAACAACCTCCTCCACCCAGGGGAAAAAAAGTTTGGTTGTCGATGGGCCTTTCCGTCGCGAAATCATTGAAGAAAAGGACCCGGTGCCTTATCCCAGCGTGCGGGAATCCGACGTTATCTGGTACCGGACAGTGTGGCGGGTTATTGATTTGCGGGAAAAAATCAACCATCCGCTCTATTACCCGACCGAACTGATGCAAAGCCGGAAGAGCTTTGTACAAGCGATGGTCGAAGCAGCCCAGGCCGGTAAATTAACGCTCTACGATACCGATACGGATGAATTTACTACGGAGCTCAACCCGAAAGATATCCCCGCGCGCTTCGATGCCGAAGACAAAGTACAGCGGCGTCAGCGGATGGACGGCACCGACACAACGGTGGTTATCCCCGGAGAAATCAAATGGGAAGAAGTGCAGGAATTGCTGGTAAAGGAAGTCTGGTTCTTCGACAAGCACTACTCGCAACGCTTTGTCCGCATTACCGGCATTTGCCCCATTCGCCTTTACAATAAGGTATTGAATACGGCTGACGAGGACGAAGAGTCGGGGGAAAAAGTAAAGCAGCAGCTATTCTGGGTGTACTATCCAAACGCCCGTAAGATACTGGCCAATACGTCCTGTTTCACCGGAGAAAACGAAATGTCGCAGACGTCGTTCGACGATTTGTTTATCAAACGTCGCTTCAGTTCGTACATTACGGCCATTGCCGACAACCAGAATAACCGCCGGTTTGAAAGTTATACCCGCAACGATTTTGAGCGCATGCTCAAATCGGAAGAAGTGAAAAATGAACTGCTCAACTTCGAGCACGACTTGTGGGAATATTAGGAAAAGAACGGTTTTAGAATCCCAATTATAAGCAGCAGGGGGTTAATGTGTAGCATTAACTCCCTTGTTTATATGGGATATATCAAAATTTTGCGGTGTTCTTGCCGCCGGAATTTTAGTTATTATATGATTTAAGATAAAACATACGTTTACGAAAACGAACGGGGCAAAAGATTGCCTCGGCGTTATAGAAAAAGAGAAAATCACACGCGAGATAGAAATAAAAACACGTTTTTTTAAAATTATCTCGCACGAGAAAAAAAAATTCTCGTACGAGAAAAAAAAATTCTCGTGCGAGAAAAAAAAATTCTCGTGCGAGAAAAAAAAATTCTCGTACGAGAAAAAAAAATTCTCGTACGTTGGAGCGA
The DNA here is from genome assembly GCA_031270845.1 of Prevotellaceae bacterium. Lineage (GTDB taxonomy): Bacteria > Bacteroidota > Bacteroidia > Bacteroidales > UBA932 > JAIRKX01. Next base: position 45 of record JAISXF010000033.1, on the reverse strand, counting down.
ATCCTCGTACGAGAAAAAAAAATTCTCGTACGAAAAAAAAAATTT
>JAISXF010000017.1 GCA_031270845.1 Prevotellaceae bacterium | reverse complement strand
CCCATCGTTTACTGGCGATATTGGGATTCGATACCAGCGACAGCGCCACTTTCCGCATATCCGACGGGTGCGGCACCCGCACGGTGTCGAACGATTTCCATTCCTTAAAATACGCCGGTTCGCAGTATTCGCGGTCATATACGGGAGCGCCGCCGCCCAGCACGAGCGACGCCGCCGGCACATCGGCCACCGGCGCGCCGTGGTAGTAGAACAGCAGTTGGTCGGCGTCGATGACTTCGCCGATAATCCGGCAGGCTAAATCCCATTTGGAAAAAATGGCTTCCACAGTCGCTTCGCGTCCTTTTTCGACGACGACCAGCATCCGTTCCTGCGATTCGGAGAGCAGGATTTCCCATGCCTCCATGTTCGCCTGCCGCATAGGCACCTTATCGAGGTCGATACGCATACCGCATTCGCCGCGTGCGCTCATCTCGGCGGTGGAGCAGATGATGCCTGCCGCGCCCATGTCCTGCATTCCGACGACTGCGCCGCTTCGAATAAGCTCCAGCGAGGCCTCAAGCAGGAGTTTTTCCATGAACGGGTCGCCGACCTGAATCGAAGGGATGTCGTTGGCCGAGTCTTCGGTGATATTGGCCGATGCAAAGGTGGCGCCGTGAATGCCGTCCTTTCCGGTAGCCGAGCCGACAATATAGACGGGGTTTCCGACGCCGCTGGCGGTGGCCGAAATGGTATCGCCCTTGCGCACCAAACCGACCGACATGGCATTGACTATCGGGTTCATCATATAGCAGTCGTCGAAGAAGACTTCGCCGCCCACGACCGGCACGCCGAAGCAGTTCCCGTAATGGCTGATGCCTTTCACCACGCCTTTGAGCAGCCATTTTGTCCGGTCGTCTTTGAGGTTTCCGAAGCGCAGGGAATTGAGCTGGGCAATGGGGCGTGCGCCCATCGTAAAGACGTCGCGGTTGATGCCGCCCACGCCGGTAGCTGCGCCCTGTACCGGTTCGACGGCACACGGGTGGTTGTGCGATTCGATTTTGAACGCGCACGCCCATCCTTCGCCCACATCGACCAGTCCGGCGTTCTCTTCGCCGGCTTCCGCCAGTATCCGTTTTCCTTTTTTGGGCAGCGTCTTCAGCCATTTGACGGAGTTTTTATACGAAGCATGTTCGCTCCACATGGCCGAATAGATACTCAGTTCCGTAAAATTCGGCGTCCGTCCGAGCAACGCTATGATCATGTCCACTTCGTCGGGCAGTAAACCTATTTGCTTTGCTGTATTGTATAGTTCCATGTTGTTTTTTATTTTTCCTAACTCCTAATTATTGTCTGCTCCCTGTCGGGTCCGACAGAAATAATCGTAACCGGTACGCCTGTTTCATTTTCAATAAAACGGATATAGTGCATCAGTTCCGGCGGCAGTTCGTCTTCGCGGCGCATGGCGGCTATCGGGCGGTTCCAGCCTTTAAATTCGCGGTACACCGGCACCACCGGCTCGTTGGTTTCGAAAGGCAGCTGGTGTGTTTCCCTGCCGTTGATTTGATAAGCGACAGCCACTTTAATTGTATCGAATGCATCGAGGACATCGGCTTTGGTCATAATTAACTGTGTTACGCCGCTCACGAGTACCGAATACTTTAGCGCCACTAAATCGAGCCAGCCGGTGCGGCGCGGGCGTCCGGTGGTGGAGCCAAACTCGCGCCCTGTCTGCCGGAGGCGTTCGCCCGTGCTGTCGGTCAGTTCCGTAGGAAACGGCCCGCCGCCAACACGCGTGCAGTAGGCTTTGAAGATACCCAACACCTCGCCGATTTTCGACGGCGCCACGCCCAGGCCTGTACACACCCCGGCGCATACAGTATTCGATGACGTAACATAGGGGTACGACCCGAAATCGACATCGAGCAGCGACCCCTGCGCCCCTTCGGCCAGTACTGCCTGCGACCCGGAGAGGTATTCATTAATCACCAGCTCGCTTTCGACAAGCGCAAACCGCCGCAGCGCGTCGATACTTGCCATCCATTGCCGCTCGTAGTCATCGACCGTATAGGCGTAGTCGAACTGTTTAAGGAACTCAATATGTTTTTGCTTCAAGGCTTCGTAGCGACTGCCGAAGGCCGGCGACAGCACGTCGCCCACGCGCAGGCCGTTACGACCGGTTTTATCCATATACGCCGGCCCGATGCCTTTCAGCGTGGAGCCGATTTTGGTTTTCCCCTTGGCCGCTTCCGACGCCGCGTCGATAATCCGGTGGGTTGGAAGAATCAGGTGCGCACGCTTGGCTATCAGCAGGCGGCGCTCGACCGGCACGCCCATTGTTTTCAGCTGTGTCGTCTCTTCCGCAAATATCACGGGGTCAATAACGACGCCACTGCCGATGACATTCATTACATTCTCATGAAAAATCCCCGACGGGATGGTGTGCAGCACAAATTTTTTATTTTCAAATTCGAGCGAATGCCCTGCATTAGGCCCGCCCTGAAACCGCGCTATAACCCGGTAGGCGGGGGTAAGCACGTCCACAATTTTACCCTTCCCCTCATCGCCCCATTGCAAGCCAAGAACTACGTTTATTTTCATTATTTCTTTACATTGATATTTTACATCGCACAAATGTACGGTTTTTGTTTCAATCGGCAAAATAAATAAAACGATGAAATAATGAAACGGTAAACTCCGAAGACCTTTGCGCCGAAGGAGCGCAATGAGGGCAAAAAGAGGCGTAACTATCGCCCAAAGTTACGTAACTATCGCCCAAAGTTACGTAACTATCGCCCAAAGTTACGTAACTATCGTCCAAAGTTACGTAACTATCGGGCAGAGTTACGTAACTATCGTCCAAAGTTACGTAACTATCGGGCAGAGTTACGTAACTATTGGGCAAAGTTACGTAACTGTTTAGCGAAGCAATTTCTAATTCCTGATGCTTATTCCTAATTTTTCCCTATCTTTGTGCCGGTTTTACCGCCACGACCCGACGATTTATTAACGCTCCTCTTCGGAGGATAAAAAACCCCCTGTGATGATGCCGGTCAATGTAGCTGCCGTATCGTACCTCAATACCGTACCCTTTCTCCACGGGCTGAAACGCTCGGCGGCGGCGCGCTATATCCGCCTTTCGCTGGCGCCTCCGGCACAGTGCGCGGCGATGATCGAAAGCAGACAGGCCGACATCGCTCTCACCCCTGTAGCCGCCATCCCTGCACTGAACAACGCCACGATTATTACCGACTACTGCCTCGGCGCGATCGCCCCCGTGCGCACCGTCGTACTGCTCTCCGACACGCCCCTCGAAGCCATCCGAACCATATACCTCGACCCCGACTCACGCACCTCGTCGGCGCTGGTACGCCTGCTTGCCGCTAATTATTGGCGCATCGGCGCCGCCTTCGCCCCCCTGACCGTCGATGCCTTCCCGATAAAACAGGGCGAAGGCTGTGTGATGATAGGCGACAAGGTCTTTTCCCACGAACGTCAGTTCCTCTACCGCTACGACCTGGCTGAAGCATGGATTCGCTTCACCGGCACGCCCTTCGTATTTGCCGCATGGGTAGCGGTAAAGCCACTGCCGGAGGCCTTTCTGCGCCTGTTCAACGAGGCGCTCGGATATGGTGTCGGGCATATCTGCGAAGCTGTCGCAGCCGAAGCCCCCGCCTTCGATGCCGCCCTCGCCTTCGATTATTTGACAAACAACATACATTACCGCCTCGACGAAGACAAACACCGCGGGATGAAACATTTTTTAAATTACGAATTACGAATTACGAATTACGACAATCATTCGTTAGATAAAAACCGTAATTCGTAATTCGTAATTCGTAATTAAAGAAGTTATGATAACAATTTTTTATAAAGACGACAAGCAGATTCTCCGCTCGAACGACATGGCGATGCTGGAAGAATTAGGCCATAACGATATATTGTGGATCGACCTCAACGAACCGAATGGAAACGAAAAACGCTATGTAGAGGAGTTCTTACAATTCCCCCTGCAGTCGCGCGCACAGGCTGAAGAGATCGAAAGTTCGTCGCGCTATTCGGAAACCGAAGAAGCCATCTTTGCCAACAGCAACTTCCTTATCGCCGCCCCCAACACATACAACGAAGAGCCGGTATCGTTTATCCTCGCCGAAGAAATACTCATCACCCTGCGCCATTCGCCCCTGCGCAGCTTTGCCGACATCGAACGCCGCCTGCTGGCCAGTCACCGAATATACCCTACGGGCTACCACCTGCTCATCGCCATCCTCGAAAACAGGATCGACATGGATGCCGACATGATAGAAGTCCTCGCCAAAGAAGTCGCCCATCTCAGCAAACGTATCGGACTGGGCGAAAAGGTCGATGAAGAAATTCTGTTAGACATCAACCAGCTTCAGGAAAACACCATGCTTATCCGCGAGAATATCATCGACAAGCAGCGCGTTATCTCCGGCATCCTCAAAAGCGACAAGTTCCCCGGCGACATCTACTCCAAGCTCAACGTCCTGATGCGCGACATCAGCTCCCTGATAAACCATACCGACTTCAGCTTCGAGCGACTCGAATACATGCAGAACACCGTCCTCGGGCTAATCAATATCGAACAGAACAAAATCATCAAAGTATTCACCGTCGTAACCGTCTTTTTCATGCCCCCTACGCTTATCTCCAGCATCTACGGCATGAATATCGAACTCCCCTTTGCCGCCATCGGCCGCTGGAGCTTTCCCATCACCCTCGGACTGATGATTGCCTCGTTTCTCATCACATGGGTTTATTTTAAACAGCGAAAAATACTTTAATGAAACGCCGCTACCTTCTCGCCGGTCTGCACGACGCCCTCGACGCCATCGCCTCCAACCGCCTCCCTATCCGCTTTGCGCTGCTTGCCGACTGCGAGCGCTATTTCGAGTACGAGAACTGATTTTTCATCAACATCCATCCATGAATCTTATAGAAAATGTTCTGATAACCGCACTCGCTGCCGAAGGGAAGGCCTTTGCGCGTGTCGATGGCAAGGCGCTGTTTGTACCTCATGCCGTGCCGGGCGATATCGTGCATGTACAAATCACCAGACAGCAGCGCGCTTATATGGAAGGCCGCATCGCCACGCTGGTGCAGCCCTCGCCCGACCGCGTGCCGGCCTGCTGTGCGCACTACGGCGTATGCGGCGGATGCTGCCGCCAGACCGTCGCATACCCGCTCCAGTTAGCCTGCAAACAGCAGCAGATTATCGACCAGCTGACCCGCATCGGCAAGCTGGAGCTGCCGCCGGTGCAGCCCATCATCGGCTCGGAAAAGACGACCGGCTACCGCAACAAGCTCGAGTTTACCTTCTCCTCCAACCGCTGGCTGACGGCCGAAGAAATCCGCCACGGCGGCGATGCGCTCGACCGCCGCGCCCTGGGATTTCATATCCCCGGACTGTTCGACAAGGTACTTGACATCGACGCCTGCCACCTGCAGGCCGACCTGTCGAATACCATCCGCCGCGAGGTTAAGCGCTGGGCGGTTGAACACCTCCTCCCCTTCTACGACCTGCGCTCCCACAGCGGATGGCTGCGTAACCTGATTATCCGCAGCGCCTCGACCGGCGAATGGATGGTTGTCGTCGTCTTTGCTTATGACGACGCCGCACCCCGCGAAGCCCTGCTCCGGCATCTCGAAAAAACATTCCCCCAGATAACCGCCCTGCTGTACGTCATCAACAGCAAATGTAACGATACGATTACCGACCTCCCCGTACACCGCTTTGCCGGCCGCGACTGTATCGAAGAGGAAATGGACGGGCTGCGCTTCCGAATCGGCGCCAAATCGTTCTACCAGACCAATTCGGAGCAGGCGCGCCGGCTCTATGGCGTCATCCGCGATATGGCACAGCTCGACGGCTCCGGGCATGTATTCGATCTTTACTCCGGCGCCGGCACCATTGCCCTCTTTCTGGCCCGGCAGGCCGGACGTGTAACCGGTATCGAATATGTGGCCGACGCCGTCGAGGACGCGCAATACAACGCCCGCCTCAATGGCATCCCAAACGCTACGTTCCTCGCCGGCGACATGAAAGACCTGCTCGACGACACCCTCATCGAGCGTTACGGACGCCCCGATGTCGTTGTCCTCGACCCGCCCCGCGCCGGCATCCACCCCGATGTCGGTCGGGCGCTGTTGCGCATCGCCGCGCGACGCCTCATATACGTCAGTTGCAACCCTGCCTCGCAGGCACGCGACCTCGCCGCCCTCGCCCCCCGCTACGCCATCACCCGCCTCCAGCCGGTCGATATGTTCCCCCACACGCAGCATGTCGAAAACGTAGCGCTCTGCGAGTTGCGGGTTGAAAATTGAATGTCGAAAACGAAAAATCTCCCGCCGGCCGTCATTTTCAACGGGCTATTTTAAACTTCCAACTCCTTTTCCTATCTTTGCAAAAAATTTTTACTAATTATGACACCATTAACATTATTCAACGGATTAGTCTTCGGGCTGGGGACGACCGAAATTATTCTTATCGTATTAGCTGTGCTGCTGTTATTCGGCGGCAAAAAAATTCCCGAACTTATGAAAGGGATGGGCAAAGGCATCCGCAGCTTTAAAGAAGGCATGAAGGACGTCGAAGGCGAAATCAAAAAAGATATTGAATAGATACGAACGGCGGAAAATCCTGTGTAAAATGTCGGTATCGGCGTTTTACGCAGGGCTGCGCCGTATCGTTTAGCACCATCGTACCATGGCCGACAAAGAACTGTCATTCTGGGGGCACCTCGAAGAATTGCGCCGGATGCTCTTCCGCATGATTCTGGCGCTGGCAATCCTGATGCTGCTGGTATTCCTCAATAAATCATTTATTTTTGATACCATTATTTTCGGCCCCTGCTCGTCCGACTTTATCCTCTACCGCTGGCTATGCTCGCTGGGCGAATTTTTAAGCCGCTACCTGCCGTCGATAAACCTTTGCCCGGAGGCATTTCAAATCAAACTGGTAAATATCAACCTCTCGTCGCAGTTCATTATCCACATCACGACAGCCTTTTGGGTGGCGCTCATCCTCGGTTTCCCCTTCCTGCTCTGGGAACTGTGGCGCTTTGTGGCGCCGGCGCTCTACCCCAAAGAGCAACGCGGCATCCGGACGGCCTTTATCGCCTCTTCATTCCTGTTTTACTGCGGTGTAGTGATGGCCTACGTCCTCATTTTCCCCCTTGCCCTGCAGTTTTTTTGGACTTATTACGTAAGTAATGCCGTTGAAAACATGTTCTCTCTGCAATCCTACGTCGGCCTGCTAACCCCGCTGGTACTGGTGATGGGGCTGGTATTCCAGCTGCCGATAATCGTCAATCTCCTCTCCCGCCTTGGCCTTTTCGACCGAAGCTTTCTACGAAAGTACCGCCGTCATGCCATCGTTATTCTGATGGCGCTGGCGGCCGTCATCACTCCGACCGTCGATGCCGTATCTATGCTGCTTACGGCCATTCCATTATACATTCTTTACGAAGTAAGCATCTTAACCTGTCGGAAAAAACGTGAAGCGTAAAGCGCTTCGCGCGATAAAAGTCCGACAGGATAAAAAGATGAACCGCCGAACGGATAAGCGCTAAATATCTTATATCCACAGCGCAGGGCAACGCCTTACGCCTGTATAACCGGACATTCGTAATCCGTAATTATCCCCATATGCTATACAGTAATGGCGCGTTACTATATAGTAATGGCGCATTACTATATAGTAATGGCGCATTACTATACAGTAATGGCGCGTTACTATATAGTAATGGCGCGTTACTATATAGTAATGGCGCGTTACTATATAGTAATGGCGCGTTACTATATAGTAATGGCGCATTACTATATAGTAATGGCGCGTTACTATATAGTAATGGCGCGTTACTATATAGTAATGGCGCGTTACTATATAGTAATGGCGCATTACTGTACAG
>JAISXF010000111.1 GCA_031270845.1 Prevotellaceae bacterium | reverse complement strand
TTCCGTAAAAATATTTTAGAAAAAGGCGGCAGCGAAGACCCCTCCGTTCTCTACAAGGCCTTCCGCGGCAAAGACCCCGACGGCGACGCGCTGCTGGTAAAGAGAGGCATTAAGAATTAGGGGGGAGTTGAAAGATGAGAACATAGACTTTTAGACAATAGACGTAAGACAGTAGGGGCGAACATACCGGTTCGCCCTTTTTTTAGTCTATTGTCTATTGTCTATTGTCTCAAACTCTCAACTCGTAATTCGTAATTCGTAATTAAAACCGTATCTTTGTCCATTCCCTGAAAAAAGGACTATTATGGAAAAACGTATCGGTATCCGAAAAGAAACAAAATCGGCGCGCGAATGTCGTGTGCCGGTTACGCCTTATTTTGCTGAAAAATTAATGCGCGAAAACGATTTGAGTATCGTCGTGCAGCGGTCGGACAAGCGGGTGTTCAAAGATGTGGAATATATGCATTGTGGCGTCGAGCTCGCCGACAGCCTGCACGATTGCGACGTGATATTCGGGATTAAGGAAATCCCTGTCTCCGAAATCGAACCCGGCAAAACGTATGTCATTTTTTCGCATACGCACAAGGAGCAGCCGTATAACATGCCGCTGCTGCAGGCGTTCATCGAGCGCCGCTGCACGCTGATTGACTACGAATGTATCCGCGACGAACGCGGGCATCGCCTTGTCGCGTTCGGCTATTACGCCGGACTCGCCGGAATGATTAATACCCTCTGGGCGCTGGGCGAGCGCTATAAGCGGCAGGGCATCGCCACGCCTTTTACGCAGCTCCAGCAGGCGTTCCGCTACAAAAGCCTGATTGCCGCCCGCCGCGAACTGCGCGCTATCGGCGAGGCCATCGCCACGCGGGGCGTCCCCGAAGAGATTGCCCCGCTGACGGTGGGTATCGTCGGGCGGGGGCGGGTGTCGATGGGTGCGCAGGAGATTATGAACATGTTTCCCGTTCAGGACATCACGCCCGCCGACCTGCTTAAACTCGAGAAGAGCGGCAATTTTTCCAACAAGATTATTTACCGCACGCTTTTCTCCGAAAGCGATATTGCCGCGCCCGTCGAACCCGGCCGGCCGTTTGTCCTCAAGGAGTACTACAAGGCCGGGCAGGCGTACCGGAATGTGTTTGAAAAATATGTGGATTGCCTGTCGGTAGTGGTCAATGGCATTTTTTGGCATGAGCGGATGCCGCGCCTCATTACGTCCGACTACCTTGAGCAGCTGTTCTGCACCACGCCGCGTCCGAAGCTGACCGTTGTCGGCGATATTACGTGCGACCCCTGCGGCTCCGTCGAATTTACGCATAAGGCAACCGATGTGGAGCATCCGATTTTTATTTACAATCCGCTGACGCGGCAGCCGGTTACCGGCTTCGACGGCGAAGGCATTGCCGTGATGGCCGTCGATATTCTACCGAGCGAGTTGCCGCGCGACGCCTCGAACAGCTTCTCGGAGCTGCTCGAAGAGTTTTTTGTCCCCATTGCCCGTGCCGATTATTCGAAACCCTACGAAGAGCTCGCGCTTCCCTATCCGATAAAGAAAGCCGTTATTGTGCTTGCGGGGAGATTGACGCCGAAATATGCGTACCTGAAAATTCCCAATTCCTGATTCACGTACATTTTATCCATTCGCTTACATTTTCTCCGGCACGTCGATGCCCAATATTCGCATGCCTGTTTTGAGCACGCCGGCGATTTGTTGCAGCAGCAGCAGGCGTTGGGTTTTGAGGGCGTGGTCGGGTTCGTGGAGGATGGATGTTTCGTGGTAGTACTGGTTAAATTCTTTGGCTAATTCATACGTATAGTTCGCTATGAGCGCGGGGGAGTGCGCCTCGCCGGCTTCGCGGATTCGCTCCGGAAACAGACACAGGATTTTGATCAGTTCGATTTCCTTTTCGTTCAATGCCGCGCCGTTCAGGCAGGCCGCAAGCTGCTGCTCCGCCGCCTTGCGCAGCACCGACTTGATGCGCGCATGGGTGTATTGGATAAATGGCCCCGTGTGCCCGTTGAAATCAATGGATTCTTTCGGGTCGAAGAGCATGGTTTTTTTCGGATCGACCTTCAGGATAAAATACTTTAGCGCCCCCATGCCCACCATCGCAAAGAGTCGCTGCTGCTCGTCGGCAGGCATTTCGTCGAGCTTGCCCAATTGCTGCGATGTTTCACGGGCGGTGCCGATCATTTCATCCATCAAGTCATCGGCATCGACGACGGTGCCTTCGCGCGATTTCATCTTCCCCGCCGGCAGCTCGACCATGCCGTACGACAGATGATAAATGGCCGCCGCCCACGTATAGCCCAGCTTTTCGAGCGCCAGCCGGAGCGCCTGAAAATGGTAATTCTGCTCGTTGCCGACGACATAAATATGCTCGTCGAAACCGTATTCTTCATACCGCTGCTGCGCGGTACCCAAGTCCTGCGTCATATAGACCGATGTGCCGTCGGAGCGCAGGAGGAGCTTTTGGTCAAGCCCGTCGGCGGTGAGGTCGATCCACACCGAGCCGTCGTCGTGCCGCTCGAGGATTCCCTTGCGCAGCCCCTCTTCCACGATTTTTTTACCCGACAGATACGTGTCCGACTCATAATAGACCCTGTCGAACCGCACGCCGAGCTTCCGGTAGGTTTCGTCGAAGCCGGCGTAAACCCACGCATTCATCGTTTGCCATAAATCGACGACGGCCTTATCGCCGCGCTCCCAGCGGCGCAGCATTTCCTGCGCTTCGCCGATGATGGGCGCCTGCCGCGCAGCCTCTTCCGCGCTTTTGCCCTGCGCCTGCAGCTCGGCCTGCTGGCGTTTGTATTCCTTATCAAACAGCACATAATAATCGCCCACCAGGTGGTCGCCCTTGCGCCCCGACGACTCCGGCGTAGCCCCAAGCCCCCATTTTTGCCATGCCAGCATGGACTTGCAGATATGGATACCGCGGTCGTTCACCAGATTCACTTTGATAACCCGATGCCCGTTGGCTTCCAGCAGCTGCGCCACCGACCAGCCCAGCAGGTTGTTCCGGACATGCCCCAGATGCAGCGGTTTGTTCGTATTGGGCGACGAGTACTCGACTACAATCGTGCGGCCTGTCGGCCGATGCTGTCCGTACCGTTCCGTTGCGGCGATGTCGGCAAAGCGCTGCAGCCAGTACTCCGCCGTCAGGCGAATATTCAAAAACCCCTTCACCACGTTATACGACGCCACATCGGGGCATTGTGCCTGCAATTGCCGCCCGACTTCGGCGCCGGTTTGCTCCGGCGATTTTCGGCTCATTTTTAACAGGGGAAACATCATCGCCGTGTAATCGCCTTCAAATTCCTTACGGGTAGCCTGCAGGTTCAATACGGCGTCGGGCGCCGGATGCGCGTAAAGCGTCATAATCGCGCGCGCCAGGGCGGCGCTTAAAAAATATTCGGGAACTGTCATTGTCTTCTTAAAAAAATGCCTGCAAAGATACAAAATAGTTGAGACAGGCGCACCGCTTCTTACGCACCTGTCTCAACTATTTTGTATCTTTGCACAAAATTAGAAGAGAAATATGAATAAAGTACGACTGCTGCTATCTATCCTGCTGCCGTTATCTGTATTGTTGTTGCTGTCGGTATGGTGGCTGCCTGGCTGCCGGTCGCAGGAGCAAAAAATAGCGGCTATTGAACTGCCGCTCGTTATCGAACGGCTCGACCATGATTTATACCGGATGATCGACGACTCCACCTGCCGCTCGCTACCCGAACTGCGCGCGCAATACGGGCGCTTTTTTGAATATTACAACACCGGCATTATCCGTGCCGGCGAAAGCCGGAACGCGCAGTACTGCGACATCGTGCAGCGCTTCCTGCATCACCCTGTTGTCGATAGCGCCTACCGCAAAGTGCGCGACGTGTATGCCGACGACCGTCCGCTTCGCAACGAGCTCACCGACGCCTTCCGCCATTTCCGGTATTATTTCCCCGACGCCGCCATCCCCCATATATATATGTATGTGTCGGGCTTCAACGAATCGCTGATGCTTACCGACAGCGCCGTAGGCATCGGGCTCGACCAGTTTTTGGGCGCCGATTATCCGCTCTACGCCCAATTGGGCAAAGCCGTTTACCAGCGCTACAACATGCGCCCCGAGCGCGTTACGCCGGCGTGCCTGCAGGCCTGGCTTGCCGGCGAATACCCCGAGCCTTTTGGCGGCGAGTCCAATTTATTAACCCGGCTGATTTACGAAGGCAAAATCCTTTACATCCTCCGGCAATGTATGCCCCGCAAGGCATTTGACGACATCCTCGGCTTTCGCCCCGAACAGCTGCAATGGTGTATCGACAACGAACGCCTGCTCTGGCAGTACCTCATTGAAGAGCGCCTGCTGTTTGTTACCACGCCGTTTGTTATTCAAAAATACGCCGGCGACGCGCCCTTTACCGCCGGCCTCCCGCCCGAATCGCCCGGAAAGGCCGCCAACTGGACAGGCTACCGTATCGTCGAACGATACATGAAGCAAAGCAAATGCTCCCTGCCCGAACTCATGCAGATAAACAACCCGCAGCAACTGTTAAAAGAAGCAAGATACAACCCGTGAACAATTACGAATTACGAATTACGAATTACGGATGATGAATTAGAACGAATAATGAATGACGAATTATACTATTCAATATTAAACGATGAATTTTTTAGAACACCGTATTTTTGAGCTTGTCGCCCACGAGGCTGCCGCACTGGGCGTACGGGCGTACGTAATTGGCGGCTACGTACGCGACTGCTTCCTGCAGCGGCCATCGAAAGACATTGACATCGTCGTAGAAGGCAGCGGCATCGACGTCGCTACGGCTGTCGGGAAACGCCTGCGGACGCCGGTATCGGTATTTAAGAACTTCGGCACGGCCATGCTGCGCTGCGACGGGCGCGACATCGAGTTTGTAGGCGCACGCCGCGAATCCTATCGCGCCGCGTCGCGCAAGCCCGACGTCGAAACCGGTTCGCTCGAAGACGACCAGCGCCGCCGCGATTTTACCATCAACGCCCTTGCCTTTAGCCTCCAAAAAGAAGATTACGGAAAACTGATAGACCCCTTCAACGGCGTCCGCGACATGCAGCAAGGCCTGCTGCGAACCCCAAGCGACCCCGATATTACTTACAACGACGACCCGCTGCGAATGATCCGGGCCATCCGGTTTGCCACCCAGCTGGGCTTCTCGATTGTCCCCGAATCTATCGGCGCCATCATGCGCAACCGAAACCGGATACGCATCGTCTCGACCGAACGCATCACCGGCGAGTTGAATAAAATTATCCTCTCCGACAAACCGTCGGTAGGATTCTACCTGTTCGATAAAACAGGACTGCTGCGCGAGATACTCCCGTCGATTCACCGGCTCAAAGGCGTGGAAACGGTCGAAGGACGCGGGCATAAGGATAATTTCCAGCACACCCTGCAGGTGCTCGACAATGTGGCGCAAAAACAGGGAAACCTCTGGCTGCGCTGGGCAGCCCTCTTCCACGACATCGCAAAACCCGCGACCAAACACTACGACCCCCTTACGGGATGGACATTCCACGGACACGAATTTATCGGCGCCAAAATGATACCCGACATCTTTAAGCAGATGCGACTGCCGATGAACGATAAAATGAAATACGTCCAGAAGCTCGTCCAACTGCACCTCCGCCCGATTGTGCTTTCGCAGGAAGAAGTTACCGACTCCGCCGTCCGGCGCCTGCTTTTCGATGCCGGCGACGACATCGACGACCTGATGCTGCTCTGCGAAGCCGACATCACCTCGAAAAACGAACAGACCGTCCGCCGACACCTGAATAATTTCCTCCTTGTCCGCGAAAAACTGGCGGAAGTCGAAGCCCGCGACGCCATCCGCAACTTCCAGCCGCCTATCACCGGCGAACTGATTATGGAGAAATACGGCCTCCAGCCATCGCCGGCGGTGGGCGAAATTAAGGAATACATCAAAAACGCCATCCTCGACGGCCTTATCCGCAACGACTACCACGAAGCCTACGCCCTCATGGAACAAAAAGCCCGGGAGATGGGACTGGTAAGTTAATTACGAATTACGAATTACGAATTACGGACATTAATCATTAACCAACGTAATTCGTAATTCGTAATTCGTAATTAAAAAAACGTAATTCGTAATTCGTAATTCGTAATTAAAAAAACGTAATTCGTAATTAAAAAAACGTAATTCGTAATTAAAATGATTACCTGGCTTTCGGAAATAGATTCAACCAACCGGTATGCGGCGCAGCGCTCGGCCGATGCGCCGGAAGGCAGCGTGTGGGCGGCCTTCACGCAAACCGCCGGACGCGGACAGCAACACAACAGCTGGGAAAGCGAACCCCATAAAAACCTTACTTTCTCTCTGCTCCTCCGCCCGGTGTGGCTGCCCGCCGAAGAGCAGTTTTATCTTTCCAAAGCCGTGTCGCTGGGCATTACCGGCTTTCTGCGGCAGCACGGCCTCGAACCGGCTATCAAATGGCCGAACGACGTCTATGCAGGCGACCGGAAAATCGCCGGCATCCTTATCGAGAACCAGATTACCGGTTCCGGTATCGGCAGCAGTATTGTCGGCATCGGATTAAATGTAAATCAGGAACGCTTTTTTTCGGATGCCCCCAACCCCACGTCCATTGTTCTCGAAACCGGCCGCACCCTCGACCTGCAGCAGGCCTTACCCGAACTGACAGCCTGCATCCTCAACCGCTACGAAAGCCTTCGCGCCGGCGACCGCCCCTCGCTTGACGCCGACTATCATGCGCAGCTCTACCGCTGCAACCAGTGGCATCTGTTTGCCACCGACGCCACGCGCTTTCGTGCCCGCATTGTCGGCGTGCGTCCTTCCGGCGAGCTGCTCCTCGAGGACGAGCAGCGGCAAACCCGCGCCTACCTCTTTAAGGAAGTACATTTTTGCCTGAAGGCGGATGAAACGGGATGAAAAACGTAATTGAAAAGCGTCTCGCCGTCTATGTTCTCGCCGTCTATGTTCTATTATCTATGTTCTCGCCGTAATTGGCAGCGCGCTGAGCGCTATATTAATCTTTGACGCATTTAACATATACATCGTTGGCGCCGCCACTATATGTAACATAACACGATGTATTGGTTACTACGTAGAGATAATAGGACTGGGTGCTGTTCCACGTACTGGTTCCATAGTAATCGTTATCATATAAGCCGCCGGGAAAGTCGGGGTCGGCTCTGTGCTGGCATATACATTCCATTTCATATCGGGTCGGCAAGCGCATTCCTTTTGCGGCGCAAAGCGCATGAGCAACAAGCCATTTATGGTTTCTGTTGCAATCTTTCAGTTCATAGGCGGTGTTTGAGATTACGGTAAAGCCGCTATGGGATAAACCCGTGTGAGCATCTACGGCGCTGGCTACAGCGCTACAGGCAGTCCATGTTACGTTGCAGTTGGCAGAGGTTTGGCAGAGGCCGTCGCCGCAGATTTGAAGTTCGGGGGTGCAGCCGCAAATGGCATGTGGCGCTTCTCCTTCGGTTCCGGGGAAAACGGCTTCTATCGTTACCGAATCGGGCTCCGATATACAACTCGCCGCCGAGCGGGCAATGACGGTACAGGTAGTATTGCCGGTAATGGATACGTTGAGCGTGCTGCTTGTTTGCCATGAGATTCCGTTATCAAAGGAATAGGAGGCCGGCGAGATGGAAGAGGTGGCTGTCAGCTTAACGGGCGTACATACTGATGCGCACGCCGTCGAGCTGGAGGTTGTCAGCGTAACCGTCGGGATAGGGTCCGAAGTCGTATAAACGGCAACCGATGCGGCCGACAACGATTCGCAGGTCTCCGCCGAGCGGGCTTTGACGGTAAGGGTTCTATTGGAGGTTACGGTAACGGTTATCGTACTGTCTGTTTGCCATGGGCTTGTCCAGGAGCCGTTGGTAAAGGAATATTCGATGGCGTCGTCCGAGCCGGTGGCCGTCAGCGTAACCTGCATTCCGGCGCACACCAACGTACTCGACGCCGCGAGCGTAACCGTTGGCGGATGACTAAATGTAATCGTACCGGGTGCCGCCGTGCTGCTGCATCCGGTGGAATTGATGACGGTTACGCTATAGGTGTAGGTACCGCCCCACAAGATAGGATGCTGGTAATAGTGATCGTAGCTTGTTGTAACGGCCGCAGCCCCGTCAACTATCCAGCTATAGGTGGCGGGGGAGGTAGTGCCGCTGCCTGTGGCCGAAAGCAGGGGCTGGGCACCAAGGGCGCAAACCGAGAAGCCGGGGGTCGTTACCGTCGGGGTGGTTGCGACAATCAGCGTATGGGTACCGCTTGTTGTCCCGGAGGTGCAGGAGGTGACCACGCGGGTAAAGTAATACGTGCCGGGCGTGGTTAAGTATGTCCCCGAAGGAAGGAATGAAGGCGAGTTGGCTGCGCCAGAGGCGTTGTTCGCTCCCTGCTTCCACTGGTAGGTATAGGTACCGTTGCCGCCGGTGGGATTCGTGGCGGTCAAAGCCGATACCGAGCCTGCTTCGCAAATGGTGGTAGTAGCAGAAGGCATCGTCCCGGGATTGAGCGCCGGATAAATGCTTTTCGCAATGGCCGTCGCCGTAGCTGCATTGCACCCCGAACCGGTGAAGGAGGCACTGGCTGTATAAAACGTTGTCGCCGTGATAGCGTCGGGGGCATACGTGCTTGCGGTGGCGCCGTTAATCAACGTCGTACAGGCCGCCGCCGAGGCGCCGCTGTACCATTGGTAGGATACGTCGCCGGTGCCGTTGCTGGTCGTGGCAGTCATGGCCGCAGGCGTTGCGCCCGAGCAGACCGACTGCGCGGAGCTAACCGTAACCGACGGGTCGGGCACGACAATCAGGGTATAGGTACCGGTTGTTGTTACTATTGGCTCGCCGGAACAGGAGCTAACATTGCGGGTAAAGTGATACGTGCCGGCGGTGGTCAGGTAAGACCCCGCAGGGGTGAATGTTTCCAGGTGACCCGTGCCGGTGGCGTCGCTCCCTCCCTGCTTCCACTTGTATGCGTAGGTACCGTTGCCGCCCGAGGGCGCCGAGGCGGTGATAGCCTCCACCGCACCGCCCACGCAAATGGTGGTGGTCGTAGAAGTCATCGACCCGGGCGAGAGCGCCTGTATGGTCTTGGCAATAGCTGTAGCCGTAGCCGCACATCCCGAAACAGTAAAGGAGACTACCACCGTATAATACGTCGTTTCGGTCAATGCGCCGGGGGCGTACGTGCTTGCGGTGGCGCCGCCAATCAGGTTCGTAACGGCGTCCGCCGAGGCCCCGCTGTACCATTGGTAGGATATTGTTCCCGTACCGCCGGAGGGCGTGGCGGTCATGGCCGCAGGCGCTGTACCCGAGCAAAACATCTCCGCCGCGCTTACCGTTACGGTCGGGTCGGCGATGACGGTCAATATCCAGCTGCCGGCGCTTTGCGTAAAGGATGTATTGCAGGTGCCATCTTTTACCCAGCGGGTGTATGTGTGGCTGCCGATGGTGGCGCTTTGTGCCGCAGGCGTCCATGCGGCGCTGTTGCTCGAGGCGATAGCTGCGTTGTTGAGCCGCCATTCATAGACATAGTTGCCGTCGCCGCCGGTAGCGTCTGTCGTACTTCCGATGGCTACAGGTGTGCCGCCCTCGCAAATGGTTTCGCCGGTCGAGGCAATGGCGCCTGCGGCAAATGCCGTATTTACGACAAAGCCCGGGCAGCCGGTAGCATCGGTAATGGCGGTAACGCACGTCCCCGCGCCGAAAGTGCGGGTGTTTTCGGTAATCGTACCGTTAATAATAAAAGGAGGGCTTCCGTTCAGCGTATAGCCGCCGCCGGGGTTGAGGATGGCGTTCGGCGGCCAGTCGGAAGCATAGACGCAGGCGTTGAAGCGTTCGCTCACCGGCGCGTCGAGCGTAACGCGGATGGTGGCGTTCAGCGTTGTCAGGCCATGCCCGTCGAGGAAGAAACCGCGACCGGGCAGCGTCGAAGTGATAAGCGTTCCGGCGCCGGAAATAAGGGTGGCGGAGGTAATGCCGGCCGGCGTCCAGGCCCCTGTCGAGCCGTCGGTATTTACGGTGCGGTAATCGGCGAAAAGCCAAATCGTGTCGCGATGGCTGGGCGTAGCCGAAGGCGGTGCAGTCCAGCTGACGTTAAAGGTTAGCGCTGGCGTGGCGCCGGGGGCTAAACTTAAATTGGAAATGTGCGCGGTGCTTTGTCCCCATGCTGTAGTCAGGGAGAGCGCGAAAACGGAAAGAAGAATTTTTTTCATTGTTTACTGTATTAGTCTGAACTATGATTATTGTGATTGTCTGAACTATGATTATTGTGATTGTCTGAGGACTGTGATTTAATAAAGGATACGACACCAATATAAAACCCCGCACGGGATTCAATCCCGTGCGGGGTGGCATTAGAACAGATTGGATTTAAGAAATAATTACCCTGTGCGCCTGTGCGCCTGTGCGCCTGTGCGCCTGTGCGCCTGTGCGCCTGTGCGCCTGTGCGCCTGTGCGCCTGTGCTGAATGCGTCAGCGCAGCACAAAGCTACGGTTTTTTCCGGTATAAAACAGGGGTTGCCGGCACTTTTTGTTAGAAAGTTATGAACATTTGTCATCTGTTTATAAAAAAAAGAGCTGCAAAGATAGTAAATAAATTACAAATTACGAATTACGAATTACGAATTACGAAATACATAATGTATTTCCTCTCTCGCACCGTGCGGCGCTCCGGTTACAATATGTAACCGCTCTCCCGCACCGTGCGGCACTCCGGTTACAATATGTAACCGCTCTCTCGCACCGTGCGGCACTCCGGTTACAATATGTAACCGCTCTCTCGATATCGGAAGAGCACACGTCAGAACTCCATTCACTACATTGCATCGCTTATGCCCTCAT
>JAISXF010000084.1 GCA_031270845.1 Prevotellaceae bacterium | reverse complement strand
AAATTTTTTTTTTCGTACGAGAATTTTTTTTTCTCGTACGAGGATTCGCTCCAACGTACGAGAATTTTTTTTTCTCGTACGAGAATTTTTTTTTCTCGCACGAGAATTTTTTTTTCTCGTACGAGAATTTTTTTTTCTCGTGCGTGTTTTTTTTAATCTCGTGTGTGGATTTTTTTTTCTCGCACGAGAATTTTTCAAAATATCACATAATTTTTATATCATCGCACCCTGATTATAATTTTACATAAACAGGAATCATTAAATTTAAAAAAAAATGAAAAAAACAGTCGCTCTTTTTAGGATGATGGCCGGTCTGGAAATCGGCCTGTTAAGCGTTTATGTAACGCGCCGGCGGCGGTTAAAATAACACGCCTTTGCTCGCATACCGGCGGAACGCCCGCCCCCGCACCGCTCTTGCGGAACGCGGCGTAAGCATACGCCATTAGCGGGGTTTTGATGCATCGGATTTTCGTAATTCGTAATCCGTAATTCGTAATTTAAACGATGCTTGTCCGTTTGGTGAAGGCCACAATGTCGTCGATATAGCCAAATGCGAGCGAGGTTACGGTATCGGCGCAGCCATAGTAAATGGCGAGGCGGCCGGTAGCGGGGTCGTGCAGGGCGGCGCAGGGGAAGGTTACGTTGGGGACGTCGCCCATACATTCGTAATCCTTTTGCGGCGAGAGCAGGTAGGGGCCGCTGCGGGCAAGCGTCCGCCACGGCTCATGCGGGTCGAGCAGCGCCGAACCGAAACTATATACAAAACCGTTACACGACGCCAGCACGCCATGATAAATCAACAGCCAGCCGTCGGCGGTTTCAATGGGTATCGGCCCGGCGCCGATTTTGGTACACTGCCAGGCGCTGAGCTCAAAGGGAGCGGGCGACATCACGTGGCGATGCCGTCCCCAGAACGTCATGTCGGGCGATTCGCTGTAAAAAATATCGCCGAAAGGCGTATGCCCGTTGTCGCTCGGACGCGAAAGCATGGCAAAGTTTCCGTTGATTTTTCGCGGAAACAGCACCCCGTTGCGGTTGAACGGCAGGAAGGCGTTTTCCAGCTGGTGGAACGTCCGGAAGTCGGTCGTCCAGGCGCAGCCGATGGTGGGGCCGTGGTAGCCGTTGCACCAGGTAACATAGTAGCGGTCGTCAATCCACACCACGCGCGGGTCGTAGCCATAAACCCAGGCGCCAATTTCGGCATCGCCGCCGGTGAGGCGGATGTCGTCTTCTTCGATATTCCATCGGATACCGTCGCGACTGAAGCCCGCGTGCAGACGCATCCGGCGGTTGGTGTCGTCGCAGCGGAAGACGCCGGCGTAGCCATCGCCGAATGGCGCTACGGCGCTGTTAAAAATACTGTTCGACGTGCTCAGCGCGTCGCGCGGAATAATCGGGTTCGCCGAGTAGCGCCAGATTACCCCTTTTTCGTTGGCCGGTTTATCTTCCCACGGCAGAGATACATGTTTCATTTTGTTGGATGGTTTATTGTTTTTTATTTTTTATTCATTATTCATTGTTCATTGGTGAACGGCACGATTCGCGAAAGCACCAGCGCCGGAATCATCGCTACGGCCACAAAGACGAAAAACAGCCCGTACCCGAACGTGTCGCTGAGCCATCCGCTGACCATGCCGGCGGCCATGTAGCCAAGGTTCATCACGCCGCTGGCGAATGCATAGTGCGCCATTTTGTGCTTGCCGGGCGCGACCTGCTGCATCATAAAAAGCGTCAGCCCGACAAAGCCGAAGCCGTATCCAAAATATTCGCACACAATCGCCGTGCCGGTAAGCGCCATCTGCGAGGGCTGGTAAATCGCCAGCAGCAAATAGAACAGAAACGGCAGGTTGATAGTACAGCAAAGCAGGAAGAGTGTCCGGCGCAAGCCTTTTTTTGAAACAAAATGCCCCGCCAGAATAGACCCGAGGATAAAGGCCAGCGTGCCGAGGGTGCCGACAATGAGGCCGTAGTTTTCGTTCGTCAGTCCCATACCGCCCTCCGTTGTTTCGGCTTTGAGGAAGAGGGGCAGCACCTTTATCGCCAGCCCTTCGGCCAGCCGGTAAAGGATAATAAACGCCATGTAGTACCAGATATACTGCTTGCGGAAAAACGTCGTAAACACTTCGACGAACGACCGCCATCCGTCCTTAAACGTTTGGATTTTCACCGCCGCCCCGCCCAGCGGCAACGCCCGGCTGTGGTAAAGACTGAGCACAATCATCACGCCGGCGCAAATGCCCATAATCACCATCCACGCATAGAGCGTCCCGATACTTTTCATCAGCACGCCCGCCAGAAACACCAGTCCGCCGTTGCACACCACTTTGGCGATATTGAAAAACGCGCCCTGCCAGCCGATATATTTGGCCTGCGTCGGCGGGTTCAGTTCGTTCATATAGATGCCGTCGGTGGCGATGTCATGCGTCGCGCCGCTGAATGCAATCAGCCCCATCAACGCAATGGCATACGTGAAAAAGCCGGGCAGCGGCAGGCTCAAAGCCAGCAGAGCAAACGAAAGTCCGGTAATGAGCTGCGTGCCGACGACAAAATATTTCTTCGACCGGAACATTTCCAGAAACGGACTCCAGAGCGGCTTCAGCGTCCAGGGAAGGATAATGAGCGATGTCCAGAAGGTAATCCGGGCATTGGGAATACCGAGGTCTTTAAGCATAATGACCGACACTAACGAGAGCATCACAAACGGCATCCCCATCGCAAAATAGACGGAAGGCACCCAGCCCAGCGGGTTGCGGGTGCGTAATTCGGACGATTGTAAAAGGGGTTGTTTTTTCATAGCCGCAAAAGTACGAAAATTTATATTAATTTTGCAAAAAATTTACGTTCTGCGGCGGCTTCAAAAAGAGGAACCCATTTTATACACAGTAATAGTATTATTTAAAAAAAATAAAAAACGAAAGATGAAAAAGATTTTAGTCATCGGCGCCCTGGGGCAGATAGGTTCGGAGCTTACAGCGGCTTTTAACACCCGCTACGGTACCGGCAATATCATCGTCGCCGACATCAACGACGACACCAACCGCCTCTTCCCGAATAATGTATTTGAAAAAATTGACGTTACCGATATGGCGACTATCGAGCAGGCTATCGTCCGGCACGGGGTTGATACCGTCGTCAATCTCGCGGCCATCCTGTCGGCCACCGGGGAGAAGAACCCCGATTTGGCATGGGATATTAATATCAACGGGCTGCTCAATGTAATCCGGTTAGGCATCAAACACCGCCTCGACCGCGTGATGGTACCGAGTTCGATTGCCGTATTCGGGCCGCAGTCGGTACTCTACAACACGCCGCAGGAAACCGTCCTCACGCCGAACACCATGTACGGCGTTACCAAAGTCGTGGGCGAGCTGCTGGGCGACTATTATTTTAAAAAAACAGGACTTGATTTTCGCGGCATCCGCTACCCGGGCATCATCAGCAACAAAACCATGCCCGGCGGCGGGACAACCGACTATGCCGTTGAAATTTTTTACGAGGCCGTCAAAAACAACCGCTATACCTGCTTCCTGAGCAGCGAATCGTGCCTGCCGATGATGTACATGCCAGACTGTGTCCGCGCCACCGTCGCCCTGCTCGAAGCCGACCGCAGCCGGTTGCGGCACTGCGGAAACTACAATGTCGGCGCGATGAGCTTCACCCCCGAAGTCCTGGCCGGCGAAATCAAAAAACACCTTCCCGACTTCACCATCGACTATCAGCCCGATTTCCGTCGCGAGATTGCCCGCTACTGGCCGGCGTCGGTCGATGATTCGGCCGCGCGTTCCGACTGGGGCTGGCAGCCCGAATGGAATATCGAAAATATGGTCGCCGATATGCTGCAGGCCGTGCGGGAAAAATGCCGATAGTTACCGTATAAACAGCAGTTCTCTGTATTTCGGCAGAGGCCACATTTCGTCGTCGATGATGCGTTCGAGCTTGTCGGCGCTGCGGCGGATTTCTTTCATGTGGGGCAGCACCTGCTCGGTGTAGGCCTTGGCGCGTTCGGCGAAGCCGGCGATTTCGTTCACTTTCTTACGCTCATTGACCAACAGGTGCAAGCCTTCGCGAATGTTTTTGATATAGCCGCCGATTTTTTTGATGGATAACAGTTGCGGCGTGGCCAGTTCGTTGAACTCGGCTTCGCTGAGCAGTTGCTTCAGTCCGCAGACGTTTTCGACCAGGGCGCTCTGGTAGCGGATGGCCGTCGGGACGATATGGTTGATGGCCAAATCGCCCACCACGCGTGCTTCTATCTGAATTTTCTTTACATAAATTTCATTAAATATTTCGACACGCGCCTTCAGCTCGTCTTCGGTCAGGATGCCCAGCGAGGTGAAAAGCGCTATGCTGGCCGGCTCGAGGTAGGAACGGAAGGCCGACGGGGTGCTTTCGACCCGCCGCAGGCCGCGCGCTTCGGCTTCGGCGCGCCACTCGTCGCTGTAGCCGTTGCCCTCGAAGAGGACAGGCTCCGATTCGCTGATAAATTTCCGCAGGGTCTGAAAAATGGCTTCATCTTTCTTAACGTCGGTTTCCATCAGCGCATCCACCTCGTTTTTGAAGCGGACGATCTGCTGCGCCACGGCGGTATTGAGCACCATCATCGGCAGCGCGCAGTTGCTCGACGAGCCGACGGCGCGGAACTCAAAGCGGTTGCCCGTAAAGGCAAACGGCGAGGTGCGGTTGCGGTCGGTATTATCGGGCAGGATTTCCGGTATCTTGCCGACGACGTCGAGCTTCAGTTCCGTCTTTTCGTCGGGGGTCATCCGCTTGTCGCTTACCCGTTCGACTATCGACTTGAGCGTATCGCTGAGCGTGCTGCCGACAAATATTGACATAATAGCCGGCGGCGCTTCACTCGCGCCCAAACGCAGCGAATTATTGAGCGACATCACGCTGCTCATCAGCAGATGATGATGCTCGAACACGGCACGGATGGCACATACAAAGAACGTAAGGAATTGCAGGTTGCTGCGCGGCGTCCGGCCCGGCGAGAGCAGGTTTACACCGGTGTCGGTAACCATCGACCAGTTGCAGTGCTTCCCCGAACCGTTGATGCCCGAAAAGGGTTTTTCGTGGAACAGGATGCGCAGGTCGTGCCTGTCCGACACGCGCTGCATCAATGTCATCAGGAGCAAATTGTGGTCGATGGCCAGGTTGGCTTCTTCGTACAGCGGGGCGCATTCGTACTGGTTTGGCGCCACCTCGTTATGCCGCGTCCGGAGGAGGATGCCGAGCTTGTAGGCTTCGGTCTCAAAATCTTTCATAAAATACATGATCCGCGGCGGGATGGCGCCGAAATAATGGTCTTCCAGCTGCTGGTCTTTGGCGGCGATATGCCCCAGCAGCGTGCGGCCGGTGAGCTGCAGGTCGGGGCGGGCGCGGAACAGGGCGCTATCGACCGCAAAATATTCCTGCTCGATGCCCAGCATACTCGACACGGCATTCACATCCTTATCAAAATAGCGGCACAGGTCGGTTGCCACCCTGTCGAGCGCCTGGAGCGACCGCAGCAGCGGCGTTTTCTGGTCGAGCGCCTCGCCGTTGTACGACACAAAAATGGTGGGGATACACAGCGTCTGGTCAAGCACAAAGGCCGGCGACGAGGGGTCCCAGGCCGTGTACCCGCGTGCCTCGAACGTGTTACGCAATCCGCCGGTGGGGAAGCTCGACGCATCCGGCTCCTGCTGCACGAGCGCATTGCCGCTGAAATTTTCAAACACGCTGCCGTCCTTCGTACGGTCGATAAAGCTTTCGTGCTTCTCGGCGGTGGCATCGGTAAACGGGTGAAACCAGTGGGTGTAGTGTGTCGCGCCGCGTTCGAGCGCCCATGTTTTCATGCCGGCGGCTATCTGGTCGGCCATTTTGCGGTCGATTTTGGCGCCTTTGTCTATCGCGCTTATCACCGCGCCGAAGGCTTCGGGCGAGAGATACTGCTGCATCGTTTTACGGTCGAATACATTGATTCCGAAATGGCCGGATACCGGCGTTGATTCCACAAATACCGGCTTCACAGGCCGGCGCCCTATCTCTTCAAGGGCTTTCTGACGAAAAATACTCATTTTTTTTGAATATAGGTGTTAATTTTTACTGTTCTCGCCGCAAAAGTATGCTTTTTTTCGGAGATGAACAAATTTTTAGGGGGATGAGTGCTTTTTTTATCAAATATTTAATATTGATTGCCGGTACATCACAAAAATCATCGTTCCGACAATATTCAATCAGCAACAGTGCAGTTCGCAGTCGGAGCAGCGCGAGAACTCGCCTTGCAGACGCTTTGCTACCAATCCGGCAATGCGCTCGCGCAGGGGCAGGATGTTAATTTCATCCAGCACGTCCTGCACAAAGCCTGTTTGCTGCAGCAGCCGCGCTTCTTTCAGTCCGATACCGCGTGAGCGCAGGTAAAACAGCCCCTCTTCGTCGAGGCGACCGATGGTAGCGCCGTGCGAACACCGGACATCATCGGCGTAGATTTCTAATTGCGGCCGGGTGTACATCTTCGCGTCTTTGGAGAGCAGCAGGTTATTGTTGGCCTGGTAGGCTTCGGTTTTCTGCGCGTCGGGGGCTACGATAACCCGCCCGTGAAAGCGCCCTGTCGCCTCGTTGTCCACAATCCCTTTGAAGAGCTGGTTGCTGCGGCAATGCCCTGCGTTGTGCCGGATGGTAATATCGGTCGAGAACTGCTGCCGGCCGTCGATAAGGAACAGTCCGTTGGCGCGGCAGCCGGCCTGCTCGTCCTGCAGGGTTACGTCGATAGTGTTCTCAATCCGCTCGCCGTGGAGGGTAACAATCGTACAGACGACCGTGCTGCCGGCTAATTGCCGGATACGGATAGCGGAGCGGTGCTGCGAGCGGTTATGCTCGCTCTGCATCCAGACCAGTTCGAGGTGCGCGCCGGGGGCGACGGTAATCGCCGTATCGCAGTCGGTACAAAAGGCGTCGGGCGAGAGCGTATGGTCGCACACCAGCAGGGTTGCCTGCGCCTGCCGCTCGAGGGTAAAGGTATTGGCGTAGGCCAGCGGCGCGATATTATCGGCATTGCGTATATGGATAATTTGCAGCGGCTGCGCTACCGTTGCTCCGGCGGCTACGGTGAGCGCGAGGCCGCGGCCGTGGTCATGCGGCGTGATGGTAAACCCGGCCTGTGCGGGGGCTGCCGGCACGTTGCGGCATACGCCGTTGACCAGCAAGAGGGGTTCTATGGCCGTGAGCGCAACATGGCACTGGAAGTCGGGCGGCGGCGGCGGGGTATAGCGGATATTGTGCGGTATCATGTTCGCGGTTTATATATGCGCACGCAGTTTGTTCTGTTTTTTGAGGCGGCGTCTTACGGTTTGCCAGCTTTCATCCGGCTCTTTGCGCGACAGTTCCAAGTCAATAATCTCTTTTATTTCGTCGAACGTCGATAGATATTGTACTGCCTCGCGCCCCGAAATAGCCCGTTGCCGCAATGCGTCGAGGTCTATCATGATGGCTGTTTTAGCGCCGGAGGCATTGGTTAAAAAATAGATTCCGTCCATTGTTGTATGTGGTGAAAATTTGCGTAAAGGTACTGATTTTTTCGGGAAGCGTGCAAGCCGTTTTAACTGAATTGGGTTGTTTATATAATAATCACTCCGGCATCCCGGAGCTGTTTTCACTTTATAGAATATACTGGACTTCGACTGATTACGGAACCGGAGTAGCGCCAAACAGGGCTGTAGTTGCCTGTCTTTGTAATAGTAGCCTTCCGCACCGGACAGGATGTACGGCATGGAATATTCCTCTCGGAGACTGTTATGATCAGCCTGAAACGGATCCTCACTAGTATCTTCGATGCGTGAAATCTCCTTAACCCTCGTCGGGAGGCTTTTCGCCTTCGGGGTTGGTTGGTTTTAAATCCGCGCGTGGTGTTCTGCGCTCCACGGGCCGTGCTGCATGCGGGGATTGAGCCACGAGGCAGCGAGCGTAATGCGTTTCCCCTCGTCGCCCTCGTCAAACTGCAGGATGCCGCGGCGGCGGCTCGAATACACTTCGCGCCATTCCTCGTCGCCATCTATGCGATAGCGTATAATAAAGCCGCGGGTGCCTTTTTTGCCGGTGCTTTCCGTCGGATGATCGCTCTGCGGGACAGCAGCGTAAACGAAAATACGATGTCCGCTCTTCGGAATAACAACGACCATGGGCGCCTCGTCGGGCGGCGGCAACGGCTCATGATGCGCCCGTGTGCGCGGCGGTAAGCCCATCGCCTCCAAATCGGCCTCGCTAATCCGCATATTCGCCCGCAGCGCACCAACAAAAGGGCCAATAAACCGGCGCAGATTGGCGAATGCAAGCCGTTTTTCGACGGCTGTCCGGTGATTGGCTTCTTCGCGGTTACTGTTGATTGTATAGGCTGTTTCCGCGCGCTGGGAAAGCTCCTGAAACTGCGACAGTAATGCCGTATCTATTTGCCAGTCCGGCTGATGCTCCGTGCACCTTTGCACAAGGTTCATAACCCATGCGATAAAATCGGAACTTCGTGTCGGTTGTGTTCTTGCCATAACAATAATTTTTTTTAATAATAATTTTAAAGCACAAAGGTACATTTTTTTTTTAATAAAAACAAATATTTTTCCAAAAGAAACACCTGTTTTTTTACATGAAACAAATGTTTTTCCAAAAGAAACACATGTTTTTTCTCGTGAAACACGTGTTTTTTTACATGAAACACGTGTTTTTCCAAAAGAAACACATGTTTTTTCTCGTGAAACACATGTTTTTTTACATGACACACGTGTTTTTTCTCGTGAAACACATGTTTTTTCTCGTGAAACACATGTTTTTTCTCGTGAAACACATGTTTTTTCTCGTGAAACACGTGTTTTTTTACATGAAACACATGTTTTTTCACAAAAAACACACGTTTCTCTTCATAAAGCTATGATAATATCATCCTTTCGGGGTTCGGGGAAGGAGATTAGTAATTACGAATTACGAATTACGAATTACGAATTACGATCGTAGGGGCAACGCATGCGTTGCCCCTACAGAACGCATGCATTGCCCCCGTAATTCGTAATTAAATCCGGCGTAAGCCGTAATTCGTAATTCGTAATTCGTAATTTTAAAAGAATCCGTCGTCGCCCGGCGCATATAATTCTCCGTCGTCGTCGCCGCCGGTGCAGGAGTACGCTTCGGGGACGCCGGGCGGGACATCGAAGAGGTCGGTCGTGGTAACATTCAGACGCGGGTCGGCCAGCACTTTTTTCATAAACAGTCCCCAGACAGGCATGGCCATGTTGGCGCCGCCGCCCAGAGCGAGGCTTTCAAAATGCACGTCGGGGCTTTCGCAGCCGACCCATACGCCGGCCGTGAGGCGGGGCATGTAGCCGATAAACCAGCCGTCGGACTGGTCGTTGGTGGTGCCGGTTTTGCCGGCCACCTGTCCTTCGGGGATGTAGCGGGTGCGCAGGCGTCGGGCGGTGCCTTCATTGACAACGCCCTGCATCAGGCTCACCGTGCGATAGGCCGCCGCCTGACTGATAGCCTCGTGCTTGTGGGAAATAAATGTGGTCAGGGTATTATCGTCTTTATCCTTAATACTGGTAACAAAGAAGGGGTCGATTGACATTCCCTGACTCGGGAAGGTATTGTAGGCGCCCGTCATGTCATAGAGCGATATTTCGCATGAGCCGAGGCAGAGCGACGGCACGGGCGGCAGGTCGTTCTGCACGCCCATTTTTTCCAGTATTTTAATCAGCGCGTCGGGGCCGAACTGTTTCATCAGGTAGGCCGAAATATTGTTGCTGCTGTTGGTGAGTCCCCATTTGAGGGTAACCATTTTACCGATCCATTCTTCGCGGTCGGTGGTGCGTGGCGTCCAGGTTGTATCGCCGACAATAAAGGTCTGTGATACGTTAAGCACGCGCTCGCAGGGCGAATGCCCTTCCTGCATGGCGAGGGTGTAGAGGAAGGGCTTAATGGTTGAGCCGACTTGCCGGCGCGATTGCCGGACGTTGTCGTATTTAAAGTAGAAATAATTGGGGCCGCCGACGTAGGCGCGCACAAAGCCGGTATGCGGCTCGATGGCCATCACGGCCGCGCGCAGCACGGCTTTATAGTAAAGGATTGAATCGAGCGGCGACATCAGCGTATCGACATGGCCGCGCTGCCATGAGAAGACGGTCATCCGCACCGGCTGTTTGAAGGCGGCGTCGATGGCTCTTTCGGATTCGTTATTCCGTTTCATTATCCGGTATCGTTCGCTCGCGGTGATGGCCTGACGGATGCTCTGCCTGTTTAGTTTCGGGTCTCGCGCATTGGAGAAGGGGAAGTTTTTCCGGTATTTGAGTTCGGTATCGAAAGCCGGCTGGAGGTCGTTTTTGAGATGTTCGACAATCGCTTCTTCGGCGTACCGCTGCATCCGCGAGTCGATGGTGGTATAAATCTTCAGTCCGTCGCGGTCGAGGTCGTACCGGGAGCCGTCGGGCTTAAGGTTTTTGTTGAGCCATCCGTAGAAGGGGTCGGACGCCCAGGCCGTCGAGTCGTGGCTGTAGGCTTTGGGGTTGTTTCGGTAATAGTCGGGGTTGGGTTCTGCCATATTCATTATCCGGCGCAGCATGTCGCGGAAATAGGGCGCCTGCCCTGCCAGATGATCCTGCATCTGGTAGGTCAGGGTGATGGGAAGCTCTTTGAGCGAATCGCAGGCGGACTGGGCGATGAAACTGTATTTGGCCATTTGCGAAAGCACATGGTTGCGGCGGGCGACGGCGCGGTCGTAATTGCGGACGGGGCTGTACATCGTCGGCGCATTGACTAACCCGACCAGCATCGCGGCTTCTTCGGTCGTCAGCTGCGAGGGGTGCTTGCCGAAGTAGGTCGATGCCGCCGCACGGATACCGTAGGCATTGCTTCCGTAGAATACCGTGTTAAAGTACATCGCAATGATTTCGTTTTTTGTATAGTTTCGTTCTAATTTAACGGCGGTAATCCATTCGGCGGGTTTTTGCCACAGGGCGCGTTTAATGCGGCTGGTGGCGCGTTCCGAAAAGAGGTTCAGCGCCAGCTGCTGCGAAATGGTACTGCCGCCGCCCGAACGCCTGTCGCCGCCGAGGATGGTTTTAACCGCCACGCGCCCCAGGCTGTAGAAGTCGATACCGGAGTGGCTGTAAAAGCGAATATCTTCCGTAGCTATCAGGGCGCTCACAAGGTCGGGCGAAAGCTCGTCGTAGGCTACGTACGAGCGGTTTTCGATGTGGAACGTACCAAGCACAACAGGCTTGCCCGACTTGTCCTTATCGTCGGCAAAAATCTGCGTGGCGAGGTTGCTTTTCGGGTTCTCCAGTTCCTCGAACGGGGGAATATTGCCAAACAGTCCGGCCGCCACAAAAAGCAGGGTTGCCGTTATCAGCCCGGCGGCCACGGCCCCCCAAAACCACCGGATGCCTGTTTGTATGTATGATTTAGCGGGATGTCGTTTCCCTTTCTTTTCTTTCGTCATGGCTGTCTTTTTTTTTAAGAAATGCAAAAATAATATAAAAAATTTGGATTATACCTTATTTTATCATTTACTTTGCAAAAAAAACCAGAGGACAGTGAAACAATAAAACAACAACGTATGCAAGATAATTTAGTTATTGTAGAATCGCCGGCAAAGGCCAAGACCATTGAAAAATTTTTAGGGAAAGACTTCCTCGTGAAATCCTGTTACGGGCATATCCGTGATTTGTCGAAGAAATACCAGCTGGGCGTCGATATTGAGCATAATTTTATGCCCGACTACGAAGTCCAGGCCGATAAAAAGAAGCTGGTTGCCGATTTAAAAGCGCTGGCGGCGCAGGCCTCGCAGGTATGGCTTGCGTCCGACGAGGACCGCGAGGGAGAAGCCATTGCATGGCATTTAATGGAAGTGCTGAAGTTAGACCCCGACAAAACCAAACGCATCGTTTTTCACGAAATCACCAAGAACGCCATCCTTCACGCCATCGAAAACCCCCGCAGCGTGGATATGAATTTAGTCAATGCCCAGCAGGCGCGGCGCGTGCTCGACCGTCTCGTGGGCTTTGAAGTATCGCCGGTGCTGTGGAAAAAAGTGCGGGGGCGCTACGGTGGCCTCTCGGCCGGGCGTGTGCAGTCGGTCGCCGTGCGGCTCATCGTTGAACGCGAGCGCGAGGTACTGCGCTTTAAAAGCACGTCCTTTTTTAAGGTTACGGGGATTTTTGAACCGGCCGACGGCGGCGAGAAATTCTCCCTCAAAGCCGAACTGTCCGAAAAATTTGCCGACGAAGCCTCCGCCCTCCACTTTCTGGAGCAGTGCAAGGACGCCACCTATATTATTACGGGCATCGAAAAGAAACCCTCGAAGAAAACGCCCGCCCCGCCCTTTACCACTTCTACGCTTCAGCAGGAGGCGTCGCGCAGGTTCGGCTTTTCGGTTTCGCAGACCATGATGCTCGCGCAGCGGCTGTACGAAGCCGGTCTTATCACCTACATGCGTACCGACTCTACCAGCCTCTCGACCATGGCGCTGAAGAGCGCAGGCGAGGTCATTGAAAAATTATTCGGAAAAGAATACGCCAAAACGCGGCAGTATGCCACTAAAACCAAAGGCGCGCAGGAAGCGCACGAAGCCATTCGTCCGGCGTACATCGAAAAGTCCTATATCGACGGCACGACGCAGGAACGAAAGCTGTATGATTTAATCTGGAAGCGCACCGTCGCCTCGCAAATGGCCGACGCGCAGCTGGAGAAAACGGTTGTAAATATCAGCGTCTCCACCGCTCCGCAGACATTTGTCGCCACCGGCGAAATAATCCTCTTTGACGGATTTCTGAAAGTCTATCGAAGCAGCGACGACGACGAGCAGGAAGAAAAAACCGACAGCGGGCTACTCCCGCCGCTGCAGAACAACCAGCCCCTCAATGCCGCCGAAATCACCGCCACCGAGCGGTTCTCTCCCCGCCCGCCGCGGTACACCGAAGCCAGTCTCGTTAAGCGTCTCGAAGAGCTGGGCATCGGCAGGCCTTCGACGTATGCGCCGACTATCTCGACCATCATCCAGCGCGGGTATGTTGCCAAAGAAGACCGCCCCGGGACGCCGCGTCCATACGTCCGGCTCACCTTGCAGGCACAGCGCATCGACAGGGAAACACTGACCGAAATCATCGGCGCCGAAAAGGCCAAACTTTTTCCCTGCGACATCGGCATGGTGGTCAATGATTTTTTAAAGGAAAATTTTAATGACATCGTCGATTACCGCTTTACCGCCAGTGTCGAGGAAGAGTTTGACGCCATCGCCGAAGGCGCCGTGCAATGGAACGCGATGATCGAGAAATTCTATACCCCGTTTCACGAAAACGTCGATAAGACGCTGCGCGACAGCCTGCCAGCCAATGCCGAACGCTATATCGGCGACGACCCGAAGAGCGGCAAGCCCGTCTTCGCGCGTATCGGCCGCTACGGGCCGCTGGTGCAGTTAGGGCATAACGACGATGAGAGCAAACAGTTCGCATCGATCCAAAAAAACCAGCTCATCGAAAGCATCACCCTCGACGAAGCCATTAAGCTGTTTGCCCTGCCGCGCACCGTCGGCCTGTATGAAGGAAAGGAAATCACTACCGCCATCGGGCGTTTCGGCCCGTATGTCCGCCACGACGCCGACTTTGCCTCTCTCAAAAAGGACGATAGCCCCCACACCATCACCCTCGAACGGGCGATTGAACTCATCGAGGAACGGCGCCGGAAGGAAAAAGAAAAGCACATTAAGGCCTTTGCTTCGGAAGGAATTGAAATCCTCAACGGCCGTTTCGGGGCATATATCGCCTGCGAAGGCAGCAATTACCGCCTCCCGAAAGGCACCGACCCCGCCGCGCTCACCGTCGAAGAATGCAGGGCTATCATCGAAGCGCAAAAAGCGAAGACGCCGGCAAAGCCGAAAGCGAAAAAGAAAAAGAAGTAACTGCCGATGCCATTCAATATTCAATATACGGCCGGCGATTATCAGTCGCCGGCGACGATTATCGGCACCGGCGCGCACCGGCCGGTCGTTGCCGCCCTCGCCGCCCTGCATGCCCATCAGTATCTGGCGCCTGTGAGCTGTATCGAATGCCCGGCGGACGACGTTCAGGCGCTTATCGACGGATGTATCGACCGGAAAACGGTGGCGATTGTCATCGGCGACGAGCCATACAGCCCTCCCGACCGGCCGTTTTCTGCCGCCATCATAACGCCTTCGGCTGACGCCGGAACGGCAGAGCCGTACCGACGGATAACCACGCACCCGAGCCTGGATATGCTGTCGGTTATCGGCTTTCAGACCTATCTCTCGTCGCCCGACGGCCTGCTCTGGCTCCATGACCGCTTTTATGAAACCCTGCGGCTCGGGGCTTTTCGCGATAACCCCGCGCTTGCCGAGCCGCTGCTGCGTGAGGCCTCGCATGTCTTCTTTGATCTCCGGGCTGTTCGTGCCGCCGATGCGCCCCAAACCCCTGCTCCGGCGCCCAATGGCCTGTATGCCGAGGAAAGCTGCCGGCTGGCCACGTTCGCCGGCCGTGCCCCGAAGCTGGAGTCCTTTCACCTCGCCGGCATTGAGCCTGACCTTGCGCCGCATTCGCTTACGGCACAAACGGCGGCGCATCTGCTCTGGCATCTGCTTGAGGGTATCGCCGTGCGGGTTCGGTTAGACATGTCCGAGAAGTCGGAAGAGCATCTCGAACGCTTTATCGTGGCTGTTTCCGACAATGGCCAAACCCTTGACTTCCTTCACGACACCGTCGCCGGCCACTGGTGGCTGCAGGTGCCCCTCACCGACGGCCGGTGCCGCTATATCGCCTGCCTGCATGAAGATTACCTCTGCGCCTGCCGTCATGAAGTGCCGGTGCGGTGGCTGTCGTTCTTCCAGAAGTTTAATTAATCCGCCGAAAGGAAGATTTTTTGAAAAAATAAAAAATTAAATGCCGAGATTCCAATAGTTTCGTCGTGCCTTTCAGGTATTGAAATGCCCCGTCTGTCTTTAAAGCGGCATTCAGGGACTGCTATTTTAACATTTTTGATAGAAAAGGGTCGCTTCCTGACGAAAAAATATAGCTTTTTTTGGTAGAGAGGCTGCACATGTAAGAATCCTTTGTGCGCTTTGCGTCTTTGCGGGATCGTTCCCAACAAAAACACGAAAGAGACAAAGAAAAAAACCGGAAATGCCGGTGTTTTGTGTCCGTTAAAGCATGTCATTTATCGCAATTTATAATTCATAATTCATAGTTTCCTTTTTTTTTTATATCTTTGCGCCGGTTTTGTAAAATATCTTTGGGTGAAAGAGACAAAGAAAATGAACCGCAAAAACAAATAAAACTATATTTAATAAAATTGCAAAAATGAATAGTGAAAACACTAACTTTAATGTAAATACCAACAAGGCACATCCATTTTATACGGGGCACGGCCGGAGGGCTGTTTTGCTGCTGCTTTGTTTTTTAAGCCTGTGCTACGGCGGCTATGCGCAAAGCATGGCCGTCAATGATGATGAGGTTTATATAGGCCCGCTGGAAACGGCGAAGGTGAATGTGCTGCAGAATGATGTCATTACCTGCAATAACCCTGTGCTGCGCATCGTCAGTTATAATACGGCTAAAGGGACGGCAACGCTTCAGGGTGATTTTATCCGCTTTCAACCCGCGCCGGCGGCGCATAACGAAACGGTAGTCATTGTCTATGGCGTGAGCTGTAATGCGATAGAGCTGACCGCTACGCTATCGGTACATATCTCAAAGTATAACCGGCCGGGGAATGTTACTGCGCCGAATGTGGAATGCTGGAATTTCTTTCCGGCCAATGGTGCTTTTAATGGCCGTAACAAGTTTAATACGAATACGGCAAGTCCGACCCATGCCCATCGCCTGCTGGCGTA